>NZ_RZQG01000738.1:0-3022 GCF_003998635.1 Mesorhizobium sp. M7D.F.Ca.US.004.03.1.1 | reverse complement strand
GGTAACTCCAGCCCGGCAGTCCCCGCCGGTCCCAATCGTTGGGGATCGCCACGTCACGGAGGTGCGGGTTCATAAAACGTCTCTTCTTTTTATTGAATACTCATTCAATAAAATCATATTTTTCATTGAAATGCAATGGCTTGTGAAAGTATCGAATGTTCGTTCATTCGCGCCGAAGTCGATTTTCGACCGATGCAGCCGAGGAAAATCCCGGAAATTCCAAGCCTTAACATGGCTTGTGGAACGAGCCTCTTGGGCGAGGGGCAGCGCTCGATGCCGAGAAAATCTCACCCGTTTTCCCGCAAGAATTGCTGCTTCCCTGTCCGGAGTGTGAGGTTGCTCATAGTTCGCTGGGCGAGGTTGGGCTTTGCTGCCGGATATCGACGTTCCAGCAATATCCTGATCGATGAAACAGCTTCGCAAAACAGACCAGCGTATCCGGCTGTGGCCGGTTTTGCCCGAATGTGCCCGTATCCAGCGTTGCGATGCTGTTACACGGGCACGCTCTCCGTATCATCCGCCCGTTACCAAGTGCGATTAAATTCGTTTTACCACCAAAAGAAACTTAGCGAAGGGGAAGGCAATGCATGCGAAAATCCAGACGATCCGCGGCGAGAGCCGCCTTCAGGCTCCAGAGCGCAATGACCGCCGTCCGAAACTGGCGCTGCGCCAGCGGGCCAGCGACCACCCCATGGCGATGTTCATGGTGCTGGCTGCTTGCGCCTTCACCGGCATGGCGTTCACGCCGACAATCGGGCCGGCCTTCGCTTCGTTGAATCCGCCTGCCAACCTCGTCCAGGGTGCGCAGACGACGACCAGGACCGCGCGTCTGCCGATGCCGGTGACCGACTTCGCCTGCAAGGGCCAGGCCTGGGGCGCCGAGAGCATCGATTGCCTGCGCGCCATTGCCGAGCAGTCCGGAGCACACAAGAGCCGCGCAATCCGCATGATCGCCAATGCCGCGCCGTTGACCAGTACGCCGAACATTTTCTGATTTCTGTCGAAGCATGATCCCGAAAACCGGTTCCCACTTTGGGGATCGTGCTCTGACCCTCCCCGAGCGCCTCCAGCGCTCCTTTCGGCTCCCGCCGCGACGTCGGTTGGGGGCCGCTTTTTTATCCTTTTATTGCCGCTTGTTCGGCGATGGCCGACAGCACGCTGCGCACATCCAGCGTACTGAACGGCTTCTCCAGGATCTGCGGCCGCTGCTGTGCCGGCAGGGCCTCGATTTCGGCTTTCGCGCCGATCAGGTCGCCGGTGACCAGCACGAAACGCCGCGCCAGGTCGGGCTTTTCGGCGAGCAGCTCGCGATAGATCGATATGCCGCTGACGCCGGGCATGCGCAAATCCGAAAAGACGATGTCCGGCGGCATATGACCGCTCAAGGTGGCGGTGCCCGATTCCCAGACAGGAACGATCCGCGACTTGATGCCCATCAATTCGAGAATGTCGGAGAGCGAGCCGGCAACATCCGGCTCGTCGTCGATGATCAAGGCGTGGCGCAGGCCGCTCGATCGCGGCTGGTTCTCGCCGGCAGCGACAAGGCCGGCTACGATGGCGGGCAGATGGACGACAAAACGCGCCCCTCTCGGCAGCACTTCCTCGAACCAGACATTGCCATTGTGCCGCTCGATGATCGATTTCGAGATCGACAGGCCGATGCCGGTGCCGACGCCGACCGGCTTGGTGGTGAAATAGGATTCGAAAATCCGGCTGCGGATCGCTTCCGGCACGCCGGGCCCGTTGTCCTCGACCGAGAAGCAGGGGTTGCCCCGGTCGCTGCGGAACGTCCGCACCTTGATCAGCCGGTCGCCGGCAATGCCAGCCAAAGCGTGCTGGCTGTTGATGAGGAAATTGGCCGCCACCTGCGTCACGTGGTCGGCGTCGGCCATGGCCAGCAGCGGGCCGGCGGCGAAGTCGGTGTCGATGATGATGCCGCTTGAGCGCGCGCCATAGGCGGTCACACTTCCAACGCCGCACGGATCACCTGGTTGAGGTCGGTCTCGGCCTGTGCCGCGGGATGAAGGCGCACCATCGACAGGAAGCTCTTGACGATGCGGCCGCAGCGCTCGGCGGCGGCGCGGACTTTCTCTGCGCGCACCTTGGTCTGCGGATCGGAGGCGAATTCGTGCAGCAGCGTCGATTGCGCCACCACCACGGCCAGCGGGTTGTTGAGCTCATGCGACACGCCGGCCAGCAACGAACCCATCGCCGCCATCTTCTCGTTCTGGTGCAGCTTCTCGCGCTGGCGGCCGATCTCCTCCTCGGCGCGCAATTTGTCGCGCAGGTCGCGGATGGAGCCGAAGATCAGGCGGCGGTCGGCGACCCGCATCTCGGTTGCGGTCAGCTCGATCGGGAACACTTCGCCGGCGGCGTTCTGGGTCACCGTCTCGAGCCGCTGGCCGACCATCGGCGCGCCGCGGCCGGACATGTATTCGGCCCCCGAAGCATAACCTTTTCTGTAGTAGATCGGCACGATGGTATCGAGCAGGTCCTTGCCGAGGATGTCGCTGCGCTGGAAGCCGAACATCTTCTCGGCGGCCGGATTGAATTCGATGATCGAGCCCGTCTCATCGATGACGACGATGGCGTCGAGCGAGGCCTGCAGCATGGTGCGGCGAATGACCTCGCTGGCATGGGCTTCGGAGGGCGAGCGCTCGATGGCATCGCCGATGGCCAGCGCGATGATGTGCAGCGTCGCCTCTTCCTCGTCGGTCCACTCGCGCTCGTTGACGCAGTCATTGACCGCCAGCGTGCCCCACAGATGCCCGTGTGCGAAGACCGACACCGACAGGAACGACTTGATGTTCTGCTTCTCGAAATCGGTTCTCAAAAAGCCTTCGAGGTTGCGCGTATGGCCGGCGAAGATCTTGCCTTGCCGCTCGTCCTCTGCCAGCCGCTCCAATAGCGGGTCCGAATTGACGATCGACTGCATGATGACGGTCGGTGACGCCAGTTCGCCGCCAAAGAGCGGGTCGATCCAGTAGGCGGCGACGGATTGGGCGAAGCCCTGGCCAGGCAA
>NZ_RZQG01000737.1:0-3035 GCF_003998635.1 Mesorhizobium sp. M7D.F.Ca.US.004.03.1.1 | reverse complement strand
CCGTCGGCGACACCGCTGCGGTGGATGTCTATGTGCGCAACCAGCGCGCCAAGGCACAACTCGCCGGTATCGATTTCGAGGAACGGCGCTTTCCCGCCACCATAACCGCCGGAGAACTGGAAGCGGCAATTCACGGCCTGAACGCCGATCCGCGCGTCACCGGCATCATCATCCAGCGACCGGTCCCAGTGCATATCCCGATCAGGACGCTGCAGGCGGCGGTGCATCCGCTCAAGGATGTCGAAGGCATGCACCCGGCTTCGATCGGCAACATCGTCTACAACCAGCTCGACCTCGCGCCTTGCACGGCGGCCGCGTCGGTCGAGCTGCTGAAGGAGACCGGCCTCGACCTCAAGGGGCTGGAAGTCGTAATCGTCGGCCATTCGGAAATCGTCGGCAAGCCGATCGCCTTCCTGCTGATGAGCGAAGGCGCGACAGTCACGGTCTGCCACCACATGACGCGATCGGTTGCCGCGCATGCGCGACGCGCCGACGCGCTGTTCGTTGCCGTCGGCAAGCCAAGGCTGATCAAGGCCGACATGGTCAAGCCGGGCGCTGCCGTCATCGACATCGGCATCAATTCCGAAATCGGCCCTGACGGCTCCAGCCGCATCGTCGGCGACGTCGACACCGAAAGCGTGCGCGAGGTCGCCTCCTGGATCACGCCGGTACCGGGCGGCGTTGGACCGATCACGGTGGCGATCCTGCTCCGTAACACCATGGTGGCACTCAGTCGCCAGCGCGCGCTTTATGAGGCGACCTACGGCACAGCGGACAGGCTCGCGGCGGAGTAGCGCCGGGGCGGCACCCTATTCCGCGGCGATCAGGCTCTCTTCCAGAACACCTTCCGGCTTTGGCCCGCCATAGGCCCAGTCGAGCAGTTTTATCGTGTGCACCACCGGCATCTTCGCGGCCGAGGCGATCTGCGTGATGCAGCCGATGTTGCCGGTGGCAACGATCGACGCACCCGTCGCCTCGATGTTTTTCACCTTGCGATCGCGCAGCTTGGCCGAGATCTCGGATTGCAGAATGTTGTAGGTGCCGGCGGAACCGCAGCAGAGATGGCCTTCACGCGGCTCGCGCACGATGAAGCCGGCTTTGGCCAGCAGCTCCTTCGGCTGGCGGGTGATCTTCTGGCCGTGCTGCATCGAGCAGGCCGAGTGATAGGCGACCACCGTGCCCGGATTGCGCGCGGGTTCGGGCAGATCGAGGGTCGATAGATATTCGGTGATGTCCTTGGCCAGCGCCGAGACGCGCGCGGCCTTGTCGGCATAGGCCGGCTCGAGACGCAGCATGAAGCCGTAATCCTTGATCGTGGTGCCGCAGCCGGACGCGGTGATGACGATGGCATCGAGACCGCCCTGGTCGATGGCGCGCGTCCAGGCGTCGACATTCTGTCTGGCCGAGGCAAGGGCGGCCTGTTCCCGCCCCATGTGATGGACCAGCGCGCCGCAACAGGCTTCGCCCTGCGGCACCACGACCTCGACGCCGAGCCGCGTCAACAGCGAAATCGTCGTGTCGTTGATGGCGGGATCGAGCACCGACTGCGCGCAGCCGGTGAGGATAGCGACGCGGCCCTTTTTCGCCCCCTGCCCGGCATGGATGCCAGGTGAAGCGCTTGGCGATGCTGCCGGGATCGAGGCCGGCGCGAGCCTGAGCATTGCGCTGAGCGGCTTCAGTGCCGGGACTTTTTCGAACAGGCCGATGAGCGGCTTGCCCAGCTTCGCCAGTTTCAACGCGACGCGAAAACGCTGGGGATAGGGCAGCACGAAGGCCAGCATGGCGCGGGTCAGGCGGTCGAGCAGCGGCCGCTTGTAGGTCTCCTGGATATGGGCGCGGGCATGGTCGACCAGATGCATGTAATTGACGCCCGACGGGCAGGTGGTCACGCAGGCGAGGCACGACAGGCAGCGGTCGATATGGGTGACGATTTCCTTGTCGGCCGGACGGCCGTTCTCCAGCATGTCCTTGATCAGGTAGATGCGCCCGCGCGGTGAATCGAGCTCGTTGCCGAGTGTCACATAGGTCGGGCACGTCGCGGTGCAGAAGCCGCAATGCACGCATTTGCGCAGGATTTTTTCAGACTCAGCGACATGCGGATCGGCAAGTTGAGCAAGCGAAAAATTGGTCTGCATCGCGTTGGATCCTAGGCCATTCGGCCGGGATTGAGGATGTTCTTGGGGTCGAATTCCTGCTTCAGGCGCGCCGCTAATGCGGCCAGTGCGGGCGGCTGCGGCTCGAACACCGGCAAGGCGGCGCGATGGGAAGGTGCCGCGCGCACCAGCGTCGCATGGCCGCCACCATGTTTCCTCAACAACCCCCGCAGCAGAGCGGCTTCCGGGTCGCCCTCTTCCATGCGCAGCCACACCAGCCCGCCCTGCCAGTCATAGAAGGCGCTGACAGCGGCCTGCATGCGCAGCGTCAGGACCATCTGGTGGCCCTCTCCCGGCGTCATCGAAACGCGCCAGACCGGTTTCTCGCTGTTGTCGGCGAAGGGCCTGCAATCGCGCACATCGCGCCAGATCAGCCGCGAGGCTTCGCCGGCAATCTCCTCCAGCGGCCCGGCCTTGCCGAGCAGCGTTTTCAGCGCGGCGATGCGATAGGCGACCGACGGGCCGAAGCCCTCGACACGCAGCAGCGTGGCGGCATCGTTGCCGAGACTGCCGCCGGCGACGCGCGCGGCGATCCGCTCCGGCAGATGGGCGGCACTCGACACTTCAGCACTCGAACCGAGCGCCATGGCCATGGCGGCGGCAGCCGCGTCGTCGAGCAGGCCACGGATGGCAAGCGTGACTTCGGTCTCGGCGGCGGGCAACACCTTGAAGGTGACGTCGGTGAACACGGCCAGCGTGCCCCAGCTGTTGGCCATCAGCTTGGACATGTCATAGCCGGTGACGTTCTTGACCACGCGGCCGCCGGACTTGAAGGCCTCGCCACGCCCGGACACCACATTGATGCCGAGGATATGGTCGCGCGCAGCACCCGCCTTCAACCGGCGCGGGCCGGAGAGGTTCGCGGCGAGCACGCCGCCGATC
>NZ_RZQG01000736.1:0-3037 GCF_003998635.1 Mesorhizobium sp. M7D.F.Ca.US.004.03.1.1 | reverse complement strand
CTGATCAACGCATCCATTATCGGGTGGGGCCAGGCCGGCCCCGCTCTCTTGACCTCGTGACGGGATGCCCATGCAAACCGCCCTGCAATTCGGCCCGATCCTCATCCATCTCGACCTGCTGCTGCGCGGCCTGGCGAAGAGCATCCAGCTGGCTGCGCTGTCGATCCTGTTCGGCACCGCTATCGGCATCCTTGGCGCCGTCGGCCGCAGCTTCGGTCCGCGCTTGGTGTCGTGGCCGATCGCTTGGTATGTCGAGCTGATCCGCAACACGCCGCTGCTGATCCAGCTCTATTTCGTCTTCTTCTCGCTGCCGCTGTTCGGCTTCAAGCTGTCGAGCAACACGGCGGCCGTCGTTGCGCTGTCGATCCATCTCGGTGCTTACGCTACCGAGATCCTCCGCGCCGGCATTGAATCCATTCCCGAAGGGCAGATCGAGGCGGCCAAGTCGCTCGGCCTCAGCCGCTACCGCATCATCCGCCATGTCATCCTGGTGCCGGCGGCGCGCGCCGTCTACCCGTCGCTGTCGGCGCAGTTCATCCTGCAGATCATGGGCACTTCGATCGTAGGCGCCATTGCGGCCGAGGAGCTGACGGCGGTCGCCAACAACCTCGTCATGCAGACCTTCCGCAGCTTCGAGGTCTACATCATCATCGCGGTCATCTATTTTGTGCTGGTACAGGCCGCCAGCCTGCTCTTCGCCGGCTTCGGCAAGCTCATATTCAGGTGGAAGCAATGAGCCTGCGCGATTTCGGCCCCACCGAATTGATGTTCCTGCTGCTTGCGACGCGCTGGACGATCCTGCTGGCGCTGATCGCCTTTGCCGGCGGCGGCCTGATCGGTCTGGTGGTGGCGGCGATCCGCGTCGCGCCGGCGCGGCCGTTGCGCTGGCTGGCCGCCGGCTACATCCAGTTCTTCATGGGCACGCCGATCCTGATCCAGCTGTTCATGGCCTATTACGGTTCTTCGTTCCTCGGCTACCGGCCGGACCCGTGGGTGGCGGCGGCAGTGACCTTTTCGCTCAACGGCGGCGCCTTCTTCGGCGAGATTTTTCGCGGCGCCATCGAAGCGATCCCGAAGGGGCAGTGGGAAGCCGCGACCGCGCTCGGTTTCCGCTTCACGCGAACGCTGCGGCTGGTGATCATCCCACAGGCGGTGCGGCTGATGCTGCCGCCGACCGTCGGCTTCATGGTGCAGATCGTCAAGACGACGTCGATCGCCTCGCTGATCGGTCTGACCGAGCTCGCGCGCGCCGCCACACAGGTCAACACGGTGACCTTTCAGCCGGTCATGGTGTTCGGCACGGTGTCGCTGATCTACTTCGCTCTGTGCTGGCCGCTGTCGCTCTATGCCGGTTATCTCGAGCGTCGTTTCGCCACCGGAATGACGCGCAAGGTCGAAGCGCCGCTGGTGATGTCGGCTGTCTAGCTCATCCCCTGAACGCCGGCAGGGTCAAGCCCTTGACGCCGACGTCGAGCGCAAACAATCCGCCCGGATTCTTCTGGTCGACAAAGTGGCTGGCCGGGCGCCGGAGCACGGCCGAGGTGACATAGAGGATGTCTAGATCCTTGCCGCCGAATTCGCAGCAGGTCGGTAGGTCGGTCGGCAGCAGCACCGTCTGCATCAGCTCGCCCTTGGGATCGTAGCGGCAGACCTTGCTGGTCACCGGGATGGTCACCCAATAGCAACCCTCGGCATCGACGGTGGCGCCGTCGGCGACGCCGCCGGTCACCGTCATGTCGATGAAGGTGCGGCGGTTTTCGATGCCGCCCGTGGCGGGGTCGAAATCATAGGCCCAGACCGCGCCGGCATGGCTGTCGGAGAAATACATGACCTTTGAATCCGGGCTCCAGGCCAGCCCGTTGGAGCAGCCGATGCCGTCGATCATCTTGTGTACCGAAAGGTCGGGATCGAGCCGGTAGAGCGCGCCGATGAATTCGATCGGCTGGCCCGGCACCTCGAACATGGTGCCCGACCAGAACCGGCCCTGGCGGTCAGGCTTGCCGTCGTTGAAGCGGGTCTTCGGCATATGCGCTTCCGGGTCGACGATCGCTTCGAACGTGCCGGTCGCCGGATCGAAGAAATGGAAGCCGTTAGTCATCGTCAGGACCAGGCCGCCCTTCTCGCGCAGGCCGAGGCAGCCGAGATATTCCGGCGTCTCGAACACATCGTCCTTGCCGGTCGACGGATCGTAGCGGTGGATCAGCTTCTTCCAGATGTCTATCCACCAGAGCACACCGGCCTTGGGGTCCCAAAGCGTGCCTTCGCCAAGCTCGGCTCCGGCATCGACGACGCAAGAAATTTCGACCATGGTCAGCCCTCTCTTCTGCGCAGCCTGCCGCCGAGGCCGGCGAAGGTCTCGCTGCCGATCGACACAGTGAGCAGGATCACCGCGCCGTAGACGATGAGCAGTGCGCCGCTCGACAGGTTGAGCGCCGGCAGCAGTCCGGTGAGGATTGTCAGCACCATGGCGCCGGCGACGGTGCCGAGATAGTGGCCGCTGCCGCCGAGGATCGAGGCGCCGCCGATGGCGACCGCCGCGATCGAGGTGAACAGATAGGCGTCGCCCATGCCGAGATAGGCCTGGCCGGAATAGCCGGTCAGAAGCATGCCGGCAAAGGCGGCGGTGAGGCCCGAGATGACATAGGTCAGGATGGTGGTGCGCGCCGTCGGCACGCCGGAGAATTCGGCCACGGTGGCGCTGGTGCCCAGCGCATAGAGATGGCGGCCGAACGCCGCCTTGGAAAGCAGCAACGTCGCCACCAGGGTCAGAGCCAGCCAGATCAGCGCGATCACCGGGAAACCGCCAATGCGCCCGACCGACAGGAACTGGATCAGGGCCGGCGCCGAAGGGGTCGGCGAACCGCCGGTCAGCACCAGGATCAACCCTTGCAGGATGACGTTGGTGGCCAGCGTCATGATGATCGGCGGTACGCCGAACTGGGCGACCCCGACGCCGTTGATCAGGCCGATAAAGGCGCCGCCGGCAAGCAGCAACGGCATGACCCAGACCAGTGGCACGTCCTGGCCGCCGCATAGC
>NZ_RZQG01000735.1:0-3039 GCF_003998635.1 Mesorhizobium sp. M7D.F.Ca.US.004.03.1.1 | reverse complement strand
CTTTTCGAGCCGAATGGCGACCGGCGGTGTTCTCTCGTGCCCGACCGCTTGTCGCAGGGCATCGCGCGCCCTGAGCACCAGATTGCTGGCGTCGACAGGAACGGCCGGGGCGTAACGGCCGGACATGGCAAACTCATCGCTGTCGGCGAGCACGATTTCGACCCTGTCGCCAAACCGTGTGAACACCGCCAGGCTCTCGATCAGATGATAGCCGTCGGGGCGCCTGCCGGTGACATGCAGCGCAAGATTGATCTTGGCGTGCGCGTGCCAGCTACGCGACCCGATGTCGGTGTCCACAATGGTATGCGAAATGATGCTCAGTCCTTGGCCAGCCGGTATTCGCCGGTCTTCGGATCCTTGACCAGCGTTCCGATCGCGCCGTTGGCCGCCTGCTTTTCGGTGCGCCGCACCTTGGCGGTCACGCGCTCAGCTTCCCTAATGAAGGTGCGGTAGCCGAAATAGGCGGCGACGCCAACGACGGTGAAGAAAATGATCTGCGGCATACCAAAACTCCTCCCACGCTGGGCCGGCGAAGGCGGCCGGTCGGGTCGGTTGATGCATGTCGCCCAAAAGTGGATCCGGTTTGGGTAACGACATGCATGAGATTTCTAACTCTCATGCTAGACGGTTTTGCCGGGTTTTCAAAGCCCGAAGCGTGCCCACAACGCGCGCTCTTCCGCCGCATCGATCACGCCGCTAGCGGCAGCGGCTGCGATATCGGGCACCGAGAAGCCCTTGCTCGAACCGAACAGGCCGAAGCGGCTGAGGAAACCGCGCGGCGCCGTGATCAGCCTAAGCTGGGTTTTTGCCCCGAAACGGGTCTTCAGCACCGTGCGCATATCGCCGAGCGCATCGACCAGGCCGAGTTCGAGGCCCTTGATACCGGTCCAGAACAGGCCGGTGAACAGGTCCGGATCATCTTTCAGTTTCGTGCCGCGCCGCTCCTTGACGAGATCGATGAACGTGCCGTGCACCTCAAGCTGCAGTGCCTTCAGGCGTTCGACGTCTTCCTTCTTCTCGGGCTTGAAGGGATCGAGCACCGCCTTGTTCTGGCCGGCAGTGTGGACACGGCGCTCGACACCGATCTTCTTCATCAGTTCCGGAAAGCCGAACGAGGCCGACACCACGCCGATCGAACCGACAATAGAGGACGGATCGGCGAAGATCTCGTCGCCGGCGACCGCGATCATGTAGCCGCCCGACGCCGCGACGTCCTCGACGAAGACCAGCACCTTTTTGTTCTTTTCCATCGCCAGGTCGCGGATGCGCTTGAAGATCAGCCGCGACTGCACCGGCGAGCCGCCCGGCGAATTGATCGAGATGGCGACCGCCGGCGCGTCGTAGGAGAACGCCTTCTCGATGAGGCCGGCGGTGGAGGCCAGCGACAGGCTCGGTCGGAACTGGCCACCGCCGGCCATGATGGTGCCGTGCAGCCGGATGACCGGAATGGTGACGACGGTGGAGCGCCAGGATTTCGGCAGCAGGCGGTTGATAAGTCGTTTCACGAGGGCGCGGTCTCCGGTCGGTGGGTTGCAGGCATGTAGGGATTTCCCGGCCAACGGCAATGTGGCCGGGCAGAATAGCTCAATCTCCGAACAGCGAGGCGAGGCCGTTGGTGATCATTTCGCTGCGCTCATCGGGGCCGTTGCCTGATTGCGCGTGAAGCATCAAAGGAGGGCGGATGGCAAGCTTTCCCCGCGCCCCGAGCGCTGCCCTGACGACAGTGCGGATCGCCGCTGCGTCGGGGCGAGGGTGGACGGCAAGCATCTCGGCATCGCCGAAGCGCCCTGCGATCGCATCGAGAATGGCGCCGAGCTGTTCGGGGCGGGCGATCACGGCAAGCCCGCCGCGCGGCCTGACGACCGCTGCCGCACTGCGAATCCAGCTCTCGAACAACCCGTCCTCCATGACATGGGCTTCTTTTCTGAGGCGATCGGGCGTGGCGCGGTCCCGTGCGGGGTTGAAAGGCGGGTTCATGATGACGAAGTCGAAATCATTGTCGGCGAGGCCGGCGGCCGCCCGCGCCCGGCCCGATACGGTGACATCGGCGACGAGCACAGAGGCGCGATCGCTGAGATGGGCATTGCCGGGGTGGGCAAGGGTGGCCGCCGCGAAGGCCGCCATTTCGGGCGCGCGTTCGACCAGCACCGCCTCGGCGGCCGGGCAGCGTGACAGCACCGCCAGTCCGGCGGCCCCGGCGCCGGCACCGAAATCGGCGAGACGCCCGGCAAAGGCGGATGGCACGGATGCCGCCAGCATCATCGCATCCATGCCGGCGCGATGGCCGCCTTGCTTGGGCTGCACCAGCCAGAACCGGCCGCGATGGAAAGCGTCGACCGTATGGGCCGGCGTGTCCGGGACGAGGGTGGCCGGCGCGGCGGACATTATTTTCCGCGAATCTCGTTGGCGATGCCGGCATCCGTCAGGATGCGCCGTGCCGCGTCGGCCTGGTCGGCGTCGACCATGACGCGCCGCGGCAGGATGCCGAGCGAGCCGTCGAGCACGCTCATGTTCTGGTCGGCGACGAAGCAGCCGATGCCGGCATCGCGCATCAGCGATTCGACAAAGGAAATGATGACGGCGTCGTTGGTGCGAATGAGCTCAATCATCGGGCGAAACTCTCAGTTTGCAGCGCTGATGTAAACGGGCAGGCGGATTCCCGTGGCAAAGTAGAACTCCCTTTCGGCGTCGGTTGACATTCCGTCATCGCCGCCGCGCCAATTCGCCACTTGCCGTGGCCATGTCCGCCGCCCTAGAGTCCATGCAGGGACTAAGGGTGCCGTCGCACGCGTTATACCAAGACGGGAGTGATTGTCGTGGGTGTCGTTCTCAACATCGAAAACGGGAAGCGGGAGTCTGCCTCCATCAAGGATCTGATCGATCTGACTGCCGCCGATATGGGGCGCGTCAATGAATTGATCCTGTCCAAGGCCGGCTCCGACGTCGAGATGATCCCGGAAGTCGCCAATCATCTGATCTCGTCCGGCGGCAAACGGCTGCGGCCGATGCTGACACTCGCTGCCGCGCAGATGTTCGGCT
>NZ_RZQG01000734.1:0-3041 GCF_003998635.1 Mesorhizobium sp. M7D.F.Ca.US.004.03.1.1 | reverse complement strand
ATAGAAATGGGCGCGGGAGAGGTCCCGCGCCCATTTCTATGACGCTAAAAACAAGCCCCCGGTTTGCGGGCACTACCCCTTCGCTTCGACCAGGATCACCAGCGACTCCGGCACCACGCCGTCGTGAGCCATCGCGTCGGCGGCCGCCTTGCTCTGCATCAGCGCGGCCATCTTATCCATGTCCGGAACGTCCATCATCACGGCCACACGTTTCGGGTTCTGCGGATCGACGAAAGTGCGGATGTTGGTGATCCCAAGCGAGCCGAAAAGCTCCTTGCGCTTGGGTGAATTGAGCCAGTGCTTGCTGTCTTTCGTGATGTTGTGGTGGCCGATAACGGTTGGCATGGCATCCTCCCCTGGTTTTACGCAATTCCCAAGGCAAAGCGCTATGCGCTTTTCCCGGATTGCTGAGGTGTCGCCGGCGGTCGATATCGCCCGCCTGATGCTGCGATCCACCTGTGCCAGGCAGTGAGCGCCGTTTCTTTCTGGCTGTCAATTAGCTGCTGCTGATGGATACTGGGTGGTTTGTGGGGCTGCTGGCGCTTGGGGGAGCGCTCAAACGTCGAGGCAGACCTTGCCGAAATGCCTCTGGGATTCGTAGTGCGCGAAGGCGGTGGCGATGTCCTCAAGCGGGAAATGGCGGTCGACAACGGGCTTCAGGCGGTTGATCGCTATCGCCCGGATCATGTCCTCCTGGTCGGCCCGGCTGCCAATGGAAATGCCGCTGATACGGATCTGGTTCGAAAACACCGCCGGGATCGACACCTCAGCCGCAAAGCCGGTCAGGACGCCGATCAGGGCGATGTGCCCGCCCGTCCTGCAGGCCGCAATGGACTGCGCCAGCGTGGCGGGGCCGCCGACCTCGATCACGTGATCGACGCCGCGTCCGTCCGTCAAATCCCTGGCCTTGCGACCCCAGTCCGGCACGGACTTGTAATTGATGACGGTATCGGCGCCGAGGCGCCTGAGCCGCTCCAGCTTCTGCTCGTCGGAAGACGTGGCAATGACCTGGGCGCCGGCGGCTTTGGCGAATTGCAGCGCAAACAGCGATACGCTGCCCGAGCCGAGGACCAGCACCGTGTCGCCGGGCTTCAACTTGCCGCACACAACCAGGCCTCGCCAGGCGGTGACACCCGTGCAGGTGAGCGTCGCCGCCTCGACATGCGTATAGCCCGCCGGTGCCTTGGTGAAGGCCCGCGCCGGCATGCACACATACTCGCTGGCGAAGCCGTCAAAACTGTCCCCCGGAATGTCGCGCCGGGTCGAGGGCGTCATGTCACCGTCCAGCCACCATGGATAGAAGACGCTGACGACGCTGTCTCCAGGCTTGAATGCATCGACATCGCCGCCGATGGCGATCACCTCGCCAGCGCCATCGGACAGCGGAACGCGGCCGTCAACGAACGGTGTCTTGCCCTGCACCGCGAAGTCGTCACGCAGGTTCAACGAGCAGGCCCGGACCCTGACCAGCACATCACCCGGTCCTGGCTGGGGTGGATCTTCCTCGACCAGGTCGAGATTGCCCAAGCCGCCCGGCGCTCTCAGCCTGACCAGTCTCATTTGTCTTTCTCCACTATGTCGGCGTGTTGCAAAGGCGGGCAGGGTGGCAACCTATTGCCGGGCTTGCCGGCCGGAGATCACCCGCAGCCAGGGCGCCAGATGGAAGGCGCTCATCAGAAGATACATTGCCGGCATTCCGGTGAATGGCGAGGCATTCTCCCCCATGCACAGCATGGCCGCATCGCCACTGAAGACACAGGTGAGCAGCGCCATCACGGCAAAGGTCGGGGCCGCGGCAAGGCACAGCCAATCGGCGATGCCGAGGGTGGACGCATTGGTGCTTTCGGGGATCGCTCCGCTGGTGGCTGTGTGGATATCGAGCATGGTCTTTTCCTTGATGGTTGTGCCGTGCCGAGGTCAGGGGGACTGCGCCCTGCGAGCCCCCACTCCGGCCGCTACGCGGCCACCTCTCCCCCGCCAAAGGCGGGGGCGAGGAAGCTGGATAGCCCTTACTGGTCCTTGTCGCGGAACGCCGCTTCGCCGGCAGCCGACACTTGTTCCCATGTCTTGTCGGGTGCGGCGTCGTAATTGTCGTGCCAGTTCCACCAGCTGTAGAGAGGGGTCTGCGGATAGCCTTCGGGCGAATCCTCCCAGATCTCCTGGCGGCCGAGCGGCGTGGCGTCGAGATAGCTCCAGACGGTGCCCATCGCCTCGTCGCCGCGGCTGTTGATGAAATAGGTGCGGAAGATGCGGTCGCCATCGCGGATGAAGACGTTGTGGCCGTGCCATTCATCGACGCCGAAGTCTTTGTCGAAACTGTCCGTGATGGTGTACCAGGGCATCTCCCAGCCCATCCGCTCTTTCAGCCGGACAATGTCGGCCTGCGGAGCGCGCGAGGCGTAGGCAAGCGTGGTGTTGCGGGCATTGAGATGGGCGAGGTGACCGACCTGGTCGGCGCCGAGCGAACAGCCGCGGCAGGCATGCTCGGGCCAGCCGAACACGCCGGGCTCGAAGAAGGCGCGGTAGACGATCAACTGGCGGCGGCCCTCGAACAGGTCGAGCAGGCTCGCCTTGCCATTCGGCCCCTCGAAAACATAGGCCTTGTCGACTTCCATCCACGGCATGCGCCGGCGCTCGGCGGCCAATGCGTCCTTGGCGCGCAGCGTTGCCTTCTCTTTCACCAGCATCTGTTCGCGGGCGGCTTCCCAGTCCTGCCTTGAAACGATCGGCGGAGTCTTCATTGCAGTGTGCTTGGTCATTGGTCGTCTCCTTGTCAGTTTGCCGCCGCACTGTTGCGACGTGTTGCTGCTTGCTGGTCGTGAGCTAGGGTAGGGCGGTCAGGCGCAGCGGTGGGAGTTACAGATGTGACGGGATTTGAATCGCCAGGCCCGCCGCAGCAGGGATGGCGGATTCGCCCGGCGTGCCTGGCCGTGTCGATTGTCGCGTCGAGGGGTAGATCGGCTGAACTGGGCATCTTCTTCTCCGTTGGCGTGCCGTTGGTTGCCGGCACGGCTTGCTGGTTGACGGCCATGACTTAAGTT
>NZ_RZQG01000733.1:0-3050 GCF_003998635.1 Mesorhizobium sp. M7D.F.Ca.US.004.03.1.1 | reverse complement strand
CGTCAATGCCGAACTGCAGACGACCTTCATGCTTGGCGGCTCGCCGCGCGAGGACGAGGTGCTGCAATCAGCGACCAATGGCGTGCGCACCTTCCTGCGCGCCTTCGGCAAGCGCCGCTCCGCGACATCGGTTGAAAAGCAAAGCGCGCTCGCCAGCGCCTGAGCGATCAAATCGTCGGCAATAGTCCTCATCTCGGTGCGGCGGCGGTCTATATCAGGTTTACGCCGCCCTCAAGCTTGATTACAGCTATGCGGACGATTCAACGGAACCCGACCGCCACATGGCCGACGACCACATCCGCTACGACATTCTGGCCCAGGAGGCGTTGCGCGGCGTCATGCGCAAAGTCCTGGCCGAGGTCGCGCGTACCGGCCTCCCCGGCAATCATCACTTCTTCATCACCTTCCTGACCGGCGCGCCGGGCGTGCGCGTGTCGTCGCGGCTGCGCGAGCGCTATCCCGAGCAGATGACCATCGTCATCCAGTTCCAGTATTGGGACCTGAAGGTGACCGACACCGGCTTCGAGGTCGGGCTGTCCTTCTCCGACGTACCGGAGAAACTCGAAATCCCGTTCTCCGCCGTACGCGGCTTCTATGATCCCTCGGTCAATTTCGAGCTCGAATTCGACGTCAAGACGGACGGAGCAGCCGAGGAACCAGCCGCTCAAGCTACGCCCGAGCCGTTGACCATCGTCTCCGAGAAAAAGCCGAAGGCCGAGAAGAAGGCCGCCGCCGAGGCGGAGAAGAAGCAGCCTGCAGCGGCGGACGCCGCCACCAAGGGCGCCGAAGTGGTCTCGCTCGACGCCTTCCGCAAGAAATAGGCCTGCGGTTCACGCCATGGCCGACATCGTCAACCTCCGCCAAGCCCGCAAGCTGAAGGCGCGGGACGAAAAGGTGCGCGACGCCGAACAGAATCGCGCGCTGCACGGCCGCTCCAAGACAGAGAAGCAACGCGACCGCCTGGTCGCCGACAACAGCGAAAAATTCGTTGCCGGGCATCGTCGTGAAAAGCCCGGCGACCCTGACCGTCAATGAGCACGGTCGAAAAGCGCTCGGTGACCATTCGCGGTCACCGCACCAGCTACTCGCTCGAAAAACCCTTCTATGACGACCTCGTCGCGATCGCGGCCGCGCGGCAATTGACGCTCGCCGCTCTTGTCGCCGAAGTCGACGAGACACGACCTCGCGACACCAACCTGTCCTCGGCGTTGAGGCTCCATGTCCTCGATTGGGCGAAGCGCGGAACGCATCTCTAGATAGCGACCTGTCCGTTTCTCGCGATCGGATGGGACAGGCCGCCGTCGGAGGGCGCTATTTCAGCGGCAAATACAGTTCCGCGACCGCCTCATGCTCCGGCACTTCCGCGAAGAAGCCCAGCCGCTGGCAATAGATCGGAAAGTCGCGTGCTTCCTCGCCGCTGGCCGGAAGCCAGTCGCGATAAAGGTAGAGCGCGGCGGGCTCCAGATTGTCGGTGTTGCCGACGACGCGCAGCACCGCGCAGCGTCCGCCAGGGATCTCGCCGGCTTTGATCTGCTCGCCGTTCGCCTCGATCGGTTGGTCGGTCCCGACACAAAGGTCCACGCTATAATCGGCAGGCGACGCAGGACGCCGCTCGGAACGCCAGACATTGAAGGTCGGACTTGTCTTGGGCGACAGGCCAGCGGCCTAGCGCCACGCGATGAACCGCTGGATGGTGGCGCCGAGCGTCGCCGGGTCGCCCCGATGCTCCATGATCGCCACCGGCGTCGGGGCCACATCGCGAATCGTCACGTCGTTAGTGGCAAAAGTCTTCTGCATGAGCTTGCTCCTAGCGTTGTCGAGAGGCCCGAAGGCCGCAAGCCACGGCTCCCAGTCGGGAGACTTCCGGAACGACGAAGGCGATTGTCCGAACCGTTGCCGAAAGGCGCGGGCGAAGGCATCCGGTGCATCGTAACCGGCATCCATCGCTATGTCCGTGACGCTTTGGGCGTCTCTGTAGGCCAGCCGGTACGAAGCGCGCTTCATACGGGCAAGCTGAACATAGCGATGCACGGACAACCCGAAGGTCGCCTTAAACTGCCGGTGGAAATGAAACTTCGAGAAGGCCGCGACACCGCTCAGCGTTTCCAGGTCCAGATCACTGCCAAGATGCCGGTCGATGTAGTCCAACACTCGCTGCATCCGCACATGGTAGTGCTGAAGCACTGCCTTCATCGTCCTTCCTCCGTGGCGGCTCCAACTAGTCGCTCATGGCCATAACGTGCTCGACCGATCTTGCGGTTTTGTCACGGGTCGCAGAACATCGCCAAGGACTGGGCACGCGCAATTTATGGACGAGCGGCGAAAGGGAGCGTTTGCGGCTGGAGAGTCTACAGCCTACAGGCCCTCGACCATTTCTGCCTTTTTCCTGCGTCTGGTGCCGAAGCCAAGCAAGGTCGAACGCTCGCGCTCCTCGGCCTGCTTCCTCGACCGCACGCGCATCAGATCCTTCCAGCCGACATAGCCGACCAGTTGCGAGCCTTCACGGGTGACGACGGGCAAATGGGAGACGTTGGCCATCAGCAGTTTGTCGGAAAGGCCTTCGAGATACTCATCCGGATAGGCGAGCGTCACCTTGCTCCCGGCCAGCAATTCGCCAAGCGTAGTGGTGCGGTGGGTGCCGGCACGGCGCCAGCGCAGGATCGCCGGCGGATCGATGAGGCCGAGCACCTGCCTGTTTTCATCGACCACCGGAAAGCTCGGATGCCGCGTCTCCGGTGCGGTCAGGAAGGCTACCGCGCCATGCAGCGTCATTGTCGCCGGCACGCTTTCGACCTGCGAAGTCATCACCTCACGCACCCTGGTCAGGGCGAAAGGGTCGACACGATATTCGCGCACGAGGTGGTGCCCTCGCCTGGCGATCTTTTCGGTCAGGATCGAACGCTTCATCAAGAGCACGGTGACGGCGTGCGCCGCCGCGCAGGCCGCGATCAGCGGCACCAGCACATGGGTGTTGCCGGTCAACTCGACCGCGAAGAAAGTGGCGGTCAACGGCGCGCGCATTGTGCCGCCCATGGTGGCGGCCATGGCCA
>NZ_RZQG01000732.1:0-3057 GCF_003998635.1 Mesorhizobium sp. M7D.F.Ca.US.004.03.1.1 | reverse complement strand
GGTGCAGGATGCCGCTGCCGGCGCGCGTGATCGAGCGCCGCGCCTGCATGCCCGGCTTCGGACTGAACAGGAAGGAGGCCACCGGCACATGCAGCACCCCGGCGATCATCAGCGCGACGTCGACCGTCAGCCGGGCCTTGCCGTTCTCCAGTTTCGACAATTGTGAAACCGAAAGACCGGAGCGTTCGCTGAGATCGCGCAGCGTGATGTTCTGCTCCTTGCGGGCATCGCGGATCTTGCTGCCCACATTGCCCTGCATCGTCCGCGCCCTTGGCTGTCGTGTTTCCAATTTGACAAGCTCTAGCCGGGCGGCCTTGGGGCGTCCAGCCTCTAGAACAATTCCAGGAAAAGTGTGCGGCGGTTTTCCCGGGAAAAGCCCATCGCGCTTTCCCTGGGGAATTGCGTCAAAACAAAGAGATAAAGCGGTTCGCCATTCGGCGAATCGCCTTAGACGGCTACGGCTGGCTTCGGCCATAGCGACATCGCGACGGTGGCAAAGACATCCTCCAAGGTGCGGCTGACGAGCTCGAATGTTTCCGGATCGGAAAGCAAGTCGTTGCGGACTTCGAGATAGAGGCAAGGCCTGCCCTGCTCCAGCCCGTGCCGGTTCAGCGTGTAGCCAACGGCCTGGCGCCAGTCATACGGCTCGTTGTCGCCGATCCTCAACCCGGCCTCGGCACCCCGCGCGCCAAGCGTTTTCAACACCGAGGTGACGAAGGGAGATGGCTCCCGCCACAGCACGCCGATGTCGACATTGCGCCTGACACCGCCCATCACCGGGGTGAAGGAATGCACAGAGATCAGCGCCTGCCGGCCCGCAGCGGCCTCGATAACAGCCTGTTCGACCGGTGCCCAGGCGATCATCTTGCGCAGCCTGACATCGACTGCATCGGGTGCGAGATTACCGGGCACCGGAATGCCGCCGAGGTCCGGGCGCATGAAATCCCATTCGCCGGCGGGCCTGTTGTAGTCGAGGAACAGCCGCGAATAATGAGCAACCACGGCCGGCGCTCGCAATGTCCGCGACAGCCGGCGCGTCAAGGCATCGATACCGATATCGACAGCGAAATGTGTGCCGAGATAGGGCGCTGCGAGGCCAAGGTCATGCCATGGCGCGGGCACCAGATTGCCCGCATGTTCGGCGATCAGCATATAGGGGCTTGCCGCCTCGATCCGCAGCCGCTCGACGCTGGCGGCGGCCAGCGCGGCGATTGCTCCATCATCAAGCCCTGCAAGGCTCGCGGCGTTCACCGGGCCACCTCTAGATCAGCCGATGACGGAGCGGACATGGTAGGCCTTCGCCGCTGTCGCCTCCGCCAGGCCGGCGCGGCCATTGGTGCGGCCGAGGCCGGAATTCTTGATGCCGCCCCAGGGCAGATGCAGGTCGGCGTGGTCGCAGCGGTTGAGATACACCGTGCCGGCCTCGACCTCGTCAAGCAGCGCCACGCCGCGATCGATATCCCGGGTCCAGATCGAGGCGCTGAGGCCGAAATCGCTGTCGTTCATCAGACGGATCGCCTCGTCATCGCTGCCGACGGACTGGATGCAGGCCACCGGCCCGAACAGCTCGTCGCGCATGATCTGCATGCTGTGGTCGACACCGACCAGCACTTCTGGCGCGACATAGGCGGCGCCGAGGCCAGAGGCCTTGAGCGTGCCGTCTCGCGGCATCAGGCGCCGGGCCCCTGCCCGCACCGCCTGCTCGGTGAGATCGCGGATCGTGTCGGCGGCACTCGCCCGCACCACCGGGCCAACCATCGGCTTCTCGTCAAAGGGATGTCCAATAGTCCATTTCGCCGTCTCGGCGACCAGCGCTTCGACGAAGCGGTCATGGATCGCCTTGTCGACATAGATGCGCTCGACCGAGCAGCAGGACTGGCCGGCATTGGAATAGGTGCCCTCGGCGATCTGCGGGATCGTTGCCTCGAGGTCGGCATCGGCGCGGACATAGGTCGGATCCTTGCCGCCGAGTTCGAGATGAACCTGCGTGAAGGTGCCCGCGGCGGCGGCATGGACGCGCCGGCCGCCATTGACCGAACCGATGAAATTCACCGCGTTGAAGGCGCCTGACGAGATCAAGCGCTCGGCATCGGCATGATCGAGATGCAAGCTCTGGAACACGCCCTCGGGGCCGCCGGCGGCACGGAAGGCCTCTTCCGCGAGTTCGGCAATCAGTGGCGTCTGCGGCGAATGCTTGAAGATCACCACATTACCGGCGGCGAGCGGCGCGGTCACAAGATAGCCGAGCATGGCGGTCGGATAGTTCCAGGCGCAGATCGACAGATGCAAGCCGCCCGCCACCGGCTTGGCATAGCGGCGGATGGTCTCATCCGAAGGATATGGCACATCGGCCAGCGCTTCCGGTGCGATGTCGGCAAGCAATTGTCCCACCAGCGCCAGGCGCGGCGTCTCGTCGGCCTGCCACAGCGGCCGGCCGATCTGCCACGCCACCATCTCGGCCAGCGGCATTGCCCGCGCCTTCATCTCCTCGCCGAAGCGCAGCAGGATCGCCAGCCTCTCGGCCAGCTTCGTCCGCCGCCAGGACGGCAGGGCTGCACGCGCCCGGGTCAGCGCTGCCTCGATGGTGGAACCGTCCGCATAAGAGCGCGTCGTATAGATCGAGTCGTCGACGGGAGAAGTCACGGAAAAGGTCCGCGCGCCGGAATGCAGGTTCATGCTGTTGAAATCCATCCGAGCTGAGGGGGCACTTTGGGTACGATATCGCGATTTTCCATTTTGGCAAATTTTTTCTAATACCGCTTGATGGATTTTTAGTCCGCCCCTATTGTCCTTTCGATCGGCATTTCGGCAGAAGCAGACGAGGGGTTCAGATGATCGCTTACGATTTCACCGGCAGGCATGCGGTCGTCGCCGGCGCAGGCGGCGGCATGGGCGAGGCGATCACGCTGGCGCTGCTCGATGCCGGCGCCTCCGTCACCGCCATCGACGTGAAGGCCCGGCCGGCCTCCCTCGCTTCTTACGACGACAGGCTCACCTTCGCGCAGGGCGACCTCACCGACGCCGCCTTTGTCGAACAGACGATCGGTACGGCGGGCC
>NZ_RZQG01000731.1:0-3059 GCF_003998635.1 Mesorhizobium sp. M7D.F.Ca.US.004.03.1.1 | reverse complement strand
CGACACGACACCCGCCGACGACGCCGGCGCCACCAGGGCGACAGGCGCCTTGAGGCCAAGTTTTCCAAAGACGGGCAGCAGCGACGGTTCACGCACGAAAATGACCTCGAATGTCGGGAAGAGCGGAGCAAGGACGCTCATGTCCCTTCCATAGCACTCTTTTCGCGAGCGCCCTGCATGCCAAATGCAAATGGGCGCCACCGACTGTGGAAGATGTGCGGGCCAGGTCGGCGAGGGCTGTAGAACAAACAGCCGCCAGATCTCACGCCGCGGCGCTGCGGCCTCTCACGCCGGCTTGCGCCTTGAAGATGCGGAACGTGTTGCGCCCTGCCGCCTTGGCGGCATAGAGCGCGGTGTCGGCCTGCGCGAACAGATCGCAGGGCGCGCCCGCTTCAGCGAAGGCGATGCCGACCGAGGCGCCGAGCCCGAGCGACTGGCCACAGGCGGCGACCGGCTTGCCCATCGCCTCGATGATGCGGCGCGCCAGACCCGAGACCGCCCCACGATCGAGATGCGGCCCAACCAGCACCGCGAACTCGTCGCCGCCGACGCGGGCCACCAAATCGGCCTCGCCGCAGCCGGCGGCAAGCCGCTTTGCCGCTTCCTTCAGGCATTCGTCGCCGACGACATGGCCGAACGTATCGTTGACGGCCTTGAAGCCGTCGAGGTCGACCAGAAGCAGCGCGCCGAGCGGGCGGCCCTCGTCGGCATGCGCAAGCCGCGCCTGGAACCGGCCGCGATTGGCAAGCCCCGTCATGACGTCATATTCGGCGAGATAGCGCATCCGGTCCGACAGGATCTTCTCTTCGGTGATGTCCTGCTTCATGCCGAAGATGCGCACGGGAACGCCCTCCTCGCACTCGACCGTCGCGGTGATGCGGATCCAGCGGCTGCGGCCGGTGAAAGTGGTGATCTCGGCGTCGAGATTGAAGCCGCTGCGCTCGGCGATCGCGCGACCGCGCAATGTGTCCAGCGCCTTACGCGACTCCGCCGGGTAGCACTTGATGATCTCCGAGCGATCGAGCACCGAGCCGCGCGGCAGGTCGAACAGATCATAGACGACATCGGTCCATGCCAGTTGCTCGCCGGGCAGGCTGCACTCCCAAACGCCGAGGCGCGCGGCGACCGAGGCGCGGTCGAAAATCTTGCGGCTGTGCGCCAGCGAAAGCTCCTGGCTGGCGATCAGTGCCGCCTGCGCCGCGAGCTCCGCCTTGAGCCGGGCGATTGTGGTGGCGGCGGCGCGGTGGCGTTCGTCGGCGCCTTGCATGGCCGCCGTCACGCCGGCGCGGGGCCGCGCCGGGCCTTTCGGACTGTAGGGCGTATCGGACATGTCGAGGCTCTGCTGTCTTGGCGGGAGATCACCATGGCGCGCAAGCGATTAACACTTCACTGACAATCAGTGGTTCCTCGCCCCCACGGGAGTGGGAGAGAGGAACCCAAGCCTTGCTATCTCTGACCTTTCTCTCCACCAACGGAACTCCCACCCACTTTTCTCCTTGAACGACCTCCCGATCTGGCCTAGCCTTGACTTGAGAAAAGGTTTTTTCAAACAGTTCCGATCAGGCTTGGCCATGTGCCGGGTCTTTTTTCGGACCTTAAGAGAAAACCTTTTCCCAACTGAGGATTCTCGGCGCCATGCCATCGGACGATCTGCCTGTCCCGGTCTTTTCCAAGCCAGTCACCTTGCGTGACGTGGCCGCGCAGGCCCGCGTCAGCGTCGCGACCGCCTCGAAGGCGCTCAACGACCAGGGGCGCATGACGGCCGAGACGCGCGAACGCATCCGCGAGACAGCCCGGCGTCTCGGCTTTCGGCCCAACAGCCTGGCGCAGAGCCTGCTCAGGCGGCGCAGCTTCACCGTCGGCCTGCTCACCAACGATACTTATGGCCGTTTCTCGCTGCCGCTGATGTCGGGCATTTCGGACGCGCTGGTCGACAATGGCGTCTCGGTGTTCCTGTGCAATGTCGAGGAAGATCCGCGCCTTGGCCAGATGCATGTCGACGCCATGCTCGACAAGCGCGTCGACGGCATCATCGCCACCGGCAAGCGCATCGACCGCCATCTGCCTGTCGACCTCTCCAATCTGCGCGTTCCGGTCATCTATGCCTTCACGCAGCCCGATCCCGACGCCATCGCCTTCGTCTCGGACGACGCCGAAGGTGCCCGGCTGGCGATCGAGCATTTCTGTCGGCTGGGTCGCAAGCACATCGCCCATGTCACCGGACCGGCGAGCTTCGCCGTGGTGCATGCCCGCGCCCAGGCTTACCGCGACGTGCTGATCGAAAACGGCCTGTCGGTCACCGAGCCGCTGCTCGGCTCCTGGTCGGAAGCCTGGGGTCACGAGGCGGTGGCGCACCTGTTCGACGGCAAGAGCGAGAGGCCGGATGCCGTCTTCTGCGGCAACGACCAGATCGCGCGCGGCGTCATCGATGCCTTGCGCGAGCGTGGCTTGAGCGTTCCCGGCGATGTCGGCGTTATCGGTTTCGACAATTGGGAGATCGTGGCCGAGGCGACGCGCCCGCCGCTGACCTCCGTCGATATGAACCTGGTCGCACTCGGGCGCGAGGCCGGGCTGACCCTGCTTTCGCTGGTCGGCGGCAAGCCCGCCGCGCCGGGCATTCGAAAACTGCCGTGCCGGCTGGTGGTGCGGCAGTCATGCGGCCATCCGCTGGATGGCTGAAGACGAAGCGCCGCGTGATCGGCGCCAAGCCGCGAAGCGCGGCCAACCCTGGAGGAGGAGAACATGAGGAACCTGATTGCCAAACTGGCCCTGGCCACTGCCGTTCTGGGCAGCGGGCTTGGCACTGCCGCCGCCGAGACGGCCAACATCTGGGTGCGCGCCGACGGCTCGAATTTCATGCCGAGGATCGTCGACGCCTACAACAAGGCGCACACCAACCAGGTCAAGCTGGACATCATCCCCAATGCCGAGATCATCCCGAAATATGGTGCCGCGGCCGCCGGCGGCACCGCGCCCGACGCGCTGTCGCTCGACCTGATCTACACGCCCTCCTTCGCCGCAGCCGGCCAGCTGGAGGACATCACCGACTGGGCCAAGTC
>NZ_RZQG01000730.1:0-3062 GCF_003998635.1 Mesorhizobium sp. M7D.F.Ca.US.004.03.1.1 | reverse complement strand
GCTTTATACTTATGACCAGGACGCGAAGGGCAAGACCAATTGCTACGACAAATGTGCCACCAATTGGCCGCCGCTGAAGGCCGAAGCCGGCGCCAAGGCGGACGACGAATGGAGCGTTGTCGACCGCACCGACGGCACCAAGATGTGGGCCTATGACGGCAAGCCGGTCTATACCTTCATCAAGGACAAGAAGGCCGGCGACGTGGCCGGCGACGGTGTCGGCGAGGTCTGGCATATCGTCAAGGCCAACTAAATACGCCATTCCCGCATGGTGGCGGAACAAGGGCTGGTCGCCGGGCATCGCTCCATGCAGCCGGCGGCCAGTATCAATCAGCCTGTTATAATGTCGCCCGTTACGGATCGGGGCAGCATTTCAGCGACTCGGTGGAAAAATGAATCGGGTCGTTTCCGCTGGTTCAGGCCCACCATCTCCCTTTCCCAAAATTCTGTGATTTTCTCCATACACTCTAAGAGTGTATTGCTGCGGACAGCCTCGCAATTTGGGCGCTTCCCCTTGACCGGATGCAAAAGCGCGGCCATGTGAGCGACAAATAGAACGAGATTTCGTCGCGCGCAGCGGAATTCTTCTGCCGCACCACAGCTGATATGAGACCTCATGGACGTCGTCGTCGTCGAATCGCCGGCCAAGGCGAAGACAATCAACAAATACCTCGGCAAGAACTACAAGGTTCTGGCCTCGTTCGGCCATGTCCGCGATTTGCCGGCCAAAGATGGTTCGGTGCGTCCGGATGAGGATTTCGCCATGTCCTGGGCGGTCGACACCGCCTCTGGCAAGCGCCTCGCCGACATCGCCAAAGCGGTCAAAGATGCGGACGGCCTGATCCTCGCCACCGACCCGGATCGCGAGGGCGAAGCCATTTCCTGGCATGTGCTGGAAGTGCTGAAGCAGAAGCGCGCGCTGAAGGACAAGCCGGTTAGCCGCGTCGTCTTCAACGCCATCACCAA
This sequence comes from Mesorhizobium sp. M7D.F.Ca.US.004.03.1.1, assembly GCF_003998635.1. NCBI lineage: Bacteria > Pseudomonadati > Pseudomonadota > Alphaproteobacteria > Hyphomicrobiales > Phyllobacteriaceae > Mesorhizobium > Mesorhizobium sp. M7D.F.Ca.US.004.03.1.1. The sequence continues at coordinate 2,096 of NZ_RZQG01000730.1, read as the reverse complement.
ATCGTCGGTGCTGGAGGCAATGGCCAATCCGCGCCAAATCGATGCGCCGCTGGTCGATGCCTATCTCGCCCGCCGTGCGCTCGATTATCTCGTCGGCTTCACGCTGTCGCCGGTGCTGTGGCGCAAGCTGCCGGGCGCCCGCTCGGCCGGCCGCGTCCAATCGGTTGCGCTACGTCTGGTCTGCGACCGCGAATCCGAGATCGAGCGCTTCATCCGTGAGGAATACTGGCAGATCGCAGCTCTGCTGGGCACGCCACGCAACGAGAATTTCGAAGCGCGGCTGACCGCCTTCGATCGCAAGAAGCTGCAAAAGCTCGACATTTCCAACAAGGCACAGGCCGACGACATCAAGTCGATGCTTGAAGGCGCGACCTTCAAGGCAGTGTCGGTCGAAGCCAAGCCGACCAAGCGCAATCCCGGCCCGCCCTTCACCACCTCGACGTTGCAGCAGGCCGCCTCGTCGGGCCTCGGCTTCTCGGCCAGCCGCACCATGCAGGTGGCGCAGCGGCTCTATGAAGGCATGGAGATCGGCGGCGAGACCACCGGCCTCATCACCTATATGCGAACCGACGGCGTGCAGATGGCGCCCGAGGCAATCTCGGCCGCCCGCGACGCCATCGCCAAAGAATTCGGCGCAAAATACCTGCCGGAAAAGCCGCGCCAATATACCGCCAAAGCCAAGAACGCCCAGGAGGCGCACGAAGCGATCCGCCCGACGGATTTCATGCGCACCCCGGCATCGGTCAGGCAATATCTCGATTCCGACCAGATGCGGCTCTATGAATTGATCTGGAAGCGCGCCATCGCCAGCCAGATGCAGTCCGCCGAGATCGAGCGCACCACCGCCGAGATCGAGGCGGTCAATGGATCGCGCACCGCTGAGCTTCGCGCCATCGGTTCGGTTGTCCGCTTCGACGGCTTCATCGCCGCCTACACCGATCAGAAGGACGACGATGCGGAAGACGAGGAAAATCGCCGCCTGCCCGAAATCCGTGCCGGCGAACAGCTTGCCCGTCAGTCGATCAACGCCACCCAGCACACCACCGAGCCGCCGCCGCGTTATTCCGAAGCCTCGCTGATCAAGAAGCTGGAAGAGCTCGGCATCGGCCGGCCTTCTACCTATACGGCGATCCTGAAGACGCTCGAAGACCGCGACTACGTCACCATCGACAAGCGCCGGCTGGTGCCGCAGGCTAAGGGCCGGCTGCTGTCTGCTTTCCTCGAAAGCTTCTTCAAGCGCTATGTCGAGTACGACTTCACCGCATCCCTCGAGGAAAAGCTCGACGAGATTTCCGACGGCAAGCTCGCCTGGAAGGACGTGCTGCGCGATTTCTGGAAGGATTTTTCCGGCGCCGTCGCCGACATCAAGGAACTGCGCGTCACCGATGTGCTCGACGCGCTGAATGAAGAACTGGCGCCGCTGGTGTTTCCGGCCCGCGAAGACGGTTCGAACCCGCGCATCTGCCCGAAATGCGGCTCCGGCAACCTGTCGCTGAAGCTCGGCAAGTTCGGCGCCTTTGTCGGCTGCTCCAACTATCCCGAATGCTCCTTCACCCGCCAGCTCGGCGACGCCGCCAACCCGAATGGCGAGAATGGCGGCGGCGAGGATGGCACCAAGGTGATCGGCAAGGATCCCTACACGTCAGAGGAAATCACGCTGCGCAGCGGCCGCTTTGGCCCCTATCTGCAGCGCGGCGACGGCAAGGAAGCCAAGCGTTCCAGCCTGCCCAAGGGCTGGACGGCAGAGTCGATCGACCACGAGAAGGCGCTCGCCCTGTTGTCGCTGCCGCGCGATGTCGGCCAGCATCCGGAAACGGCCAAGATGATCTCGGCCGGGCTCGGCCGCTACGGCCCGTTCGTGCTGCATGACGGCACCTATGCCAATCTCGAAAGCATCGAGGATGTGTTCTCGATCGGCCTCAACCGCGCCGTGTCGGTGATCGCCGAGAAGCAGCTGAAGGGCAAGGGCGGCCGCAATGGCGGCACTGCCGCTGCGCTGAAGGAGCTTGGCGACCATCCCGATGGCGGCGGCAAGATCGTCGTGCGCGACGGCAAATACGGACCTTACGTGAATTTCGGCAAGGTCAACGCCACCC
>NZ_RZQG01000072.1:0-13228 GCF_003998635.1 Mesorhizobium sp. M7D.F.Ca.US.004.03.1.1 | reverse complement strand
GACCAAGGCGGCGCTAACGCAGAAGCTCGCCGACTTCGAGACAAAAGGTTCCGACCAGATCGTCGTCGCGACGATCTCAAGCCTCGATGGCGAGGAGATCGAGCCCTACGCCAACCGGCTGTTCCGCTTCTGGAAACTCGGCCAGGCGAAGGAAAACAACGGCGTCCTGCTGCTGGTTGCCCCGAACGACCGCAAGATGCGCATCGAGGTCGGCTACGGTCTGGAAGGCACGCTGACCGACCTGCACACCAAGCTGATCATCGAAAACGACATGGTGCCGGCCTTCCGCGCCGGCGATTTTTCAGGCGGCATCAGTAAGGCCGTCGACGACATGATCATGGTGCTGGAAGGCAATCCGGAGGAGCTGGAGGCGCGCGGCGAGCGCAACAAGCAGGCGCCCTTCAATTCCGACGACCTGTTCTTCGCCGTCTTCATCAGCATCTGGGCGATCATCTTCTTCGGCAGCATCGCGGTCTCCGTCCTGCCGCCGATCTTCGGCCAGAAGCTCGGTCCCGGCCGCTACCGCTGGCTCGGCATGACCTTCGAACCGAGCCGGCGATCCTCCGGCGGCGGCTGGTCGTCGGGAAGTTCCGGCGGCGGCTGGTCTTCGGGTGGCGGCGGTGGCGGCTTTTCCGGCGGTGGCGGCTCGTCCGGCGGCGGCGGCTCGTCGGGAAGCTGGTGACGGCATGACGATACGCACCATCAGACTGTCGAGACCCGGCCGTTTCGCTCCTGCTGTTGTGATGGCTGTGGCCGTGCTGTTCGCCTGCTTCTTGGCTTTTGCCGCCGACCTGCCCGCGCTGACCGGCCGTGTCGTCGACAATGCCGGCATCATCGATGCCGCGACCAAGGTGGCGCTGACGCAGAAGCTCGCCGACTTCGAGACGAAAGGCTCCGACCAGATCGTCGTCGCGACGATCCCCAGCCTCGACGGCGAGGAGATCGAGCCCTACGCCAACCGGCTGTTCCGCTTCTGGAAACTCGGCCAGGCCGGCGAAAACAACGGCGTGCTGCTGCTGGTGGCGAAGAACGACCGCAAGATGCGCATAGAGGTCGGCTATGGGCTGGAAGGCACGCTGACCGATCTGCACACCAAGCTGATCATCGAAAACGACATGGTGCCGGCCTTCCGCGCCGGCGATTTTTCAGGCGGCATAGCCAAGGCCGTCGACGATATGGTCATGGTGCTGGAAGGCAATCCGGAAGAACTGGAAGCGCGGGGCAAGCGCAATCCCGCCGATGACAGTACCTCCATCGCCCCCATCGTCGCGGTGTTCCTGATCGTGTGGGGGACATTGTTCTTCGGCGGCCTGGCGATGGCGTTCCTGCCGCCGATGTTCGGCACAAAGCTGTCGCCGGGCGTGTACAAATGGCTGGGCATGACGTTTCGTTACGGCCACGGGCCGGGCGGCGCCTGGGTATCGGGTTCGTCATCGGGCAGCGGCTGGTCGTCGGGGAGTTCCGGCGGCAGTTGGTCTTCGGGGTCAAGCAGCGGTGGCGGGTTTTCCGGCGGCGGCGGCTCATCGGGTGGTGGCGGTTCTTCAGGAGGCTGGTGAGACAAGATCATGGCAACACGACCGATCAGCCCGCAGGATCATGAGCGCATCGCCACCGCGATCCGCGCCGCCGAATCGAAAACCGACGGCGAAATCTACTGCGTCGTGGCGCATGCCAGCGACGGTTATTTCTTCCCGGCCGCCTTCATGGCGACCGTAGGCATGCTGATCGTCAGCCTGGCCGTCGGCTACGGGCTGGAGGCCTGGTGGCTGTCGATCCGGTTGCCGCACTTCGTCGTCGCCCAGCTCCTGGCGCTGGCCTGCGTGCTGGCCTTGTTGTGGGTGCTGCCTGGCCTGCGCATCCATCTGGTGCCGAGGCGGCTGCGCTATCAGGCGGCGCACGCCAATGCGATCAAGCAGTTCCTTGCCCGCAATGTCCACCGCACCATGGCGCGCACCGGTGTGCTGGTCTTCGTCTCGATCACTGAGCGCTATGCCGAAGTGGTCGCCGACTCGGGCATCGACGCCAAGGTCGGCCAGCATGTCTGGGATGGCGTCGTGCGCGATCTGACCGCGCATGCCGGCGCCGACCGGCTTGCAGACGGCTTCGTCAAGGCGATCGAGCAGGTGGGCGCGGTGCTCACCGAGCATTTCCCGGTCACGGCGGGCGACAGCAACGAGCTGGACGATCATCTCGTAGAGATTTGAGGCCTTTCCACAGAGGCGTCGAAGGCCTCTCACCGAGGCGATGATCGCCTGTGAGAAAGCGGTCGGCGGGGCGTCCGGACTCTTGCAATCGGGCGATGCGGGTTTATGGTTAACAAATCATGAATACGCTGACGATCGACATCCGGAAAGCCGACCCGCGCGATGCCAGTGCCATCGCCGAGGTGCATCTGGAGGCCTGGCGCGGCGCCTATTCCGGCATCATTCCGCACCGTACTCTGACATCGATGATCAACCGTCGTGGCGCCGACTGGTGGGCGAACGCGATTCGCCGCGCCGCCACGGTTCTGGTGGTCGAGATAGGCGGTAAGATCGCCGGCTATGCGACGATCGGCAAGAACCGCGCCCGTGAACTGCGCCAGCAGGGCGAAATCTACGAATTGTACCTGCGCCCGGAATATCAGGGCATCGGGCTTGGCAGCCGCCTGTTCGCGGCAGCCAGGGCGCGTCTGGCCGATCACGGGCTAAAAGGCATGGTGGTGTGGGCGCTGGAAGACAACCAGAACGCGCTTGCCTTCTATGCCGGCGCCGGCGGCCGCGATGTCGCCGAGGGCGTCGAGGTCTTCGAGCAGAAGGCGCTGAAGAAGGTCGCTTTCGTCTGGGAATGACAGACCGGCCTTTCGGCCCCCCGCGTCTTCCGATCGCACCAGCACCATTCGCCGCATTGCGCCGCGCGGCAGCGCCCGCTATCGATCTCTCATCAAAAGAGGGACAAAGCCATGCGCATCGAAGCCATAGCCATCGGAAAGAATCCGCCTGAGGACATCAACGTCATCATCGAGGTGCCGATCGGCGGCGAGCCGATCAAGTACGAGATGGACAAGGAAGCCGGCACGCTGTTCGTCGACCGCTTCCTGCACACCTCGATGCGCTACCCCGGCAATTACGGCTTCGTGCCGCACACGCTGTCGGGTGACGGCGATCCGATCGACGTGCTGGTCTGCAATACGCGCGCGCTGGTGCCCGGCTGCGTCATCAATGTCAGGCCGATCGGCGTGCTTGTGATGGAAGACAATGCCGGCCAGGACGAGAAGGTGATCGCCGTGCCGTCACCGAAGCTGACGCTGCGCTACGAAAACGTCACCGAATATACCCAACTGCCCGACATCACCCGCCAGCAGGTGCAGCACTTCTTCGAGCACTACAAGGATCTCGAGCCCGGCAAATGGGTCAAGATCGAAGGCTGGCACGATTCCAAATATGCCAAGAAGATGATCGTCGACGCGATCGAGCGGGCAAAGGCGGCTAAGTAGCGCTCAGTTATCGACCCGCCCAAAGGGCGGCACATTGCCGATGACGGTGTGCCGGTCCTTGCCGCAGGCGAAGGTGCGCGCCTTCTCGTCGGCGAGCTTGCGTGCCTGATCGTTGGCCTGTGGGTTGCCGGTGGCCAGCACCAGGCCAACGGTGCAGCCATCGCGGGCATCCATCTGTGCGACCTTGGCAACGAGCAGTACATCCGTCGATTTTTTCTCATCCTCGGGATTGCTGACCGTGCGGCGGTGGATGACCGCGAAGGGCACGGCCTTGTCGCCGGTCGTTTCGATGCGCCATTCGATCTTGCCACCGGATGAGTTGAAGGCGGAAAAACTCTCCCACGCTGACATCATGTCGTCGCCGGGCGGAAACCCGTAGAACAGCGACTCACGGTCGTCGTCATAGGCGATCAGCACGGGATAGCCGCGATAGCCGTAGCAGGCGAGATCGGCCCAGTCGCCGTCGCTTTCTCCGGCCTGCGCGTAGGTCACGCAGTCCTTCTTCGAGTCGAGATCGGTATAGGCGCTTGATATGTCGCCGGCATGGGCTGCCTGGCAGAGAACGGCGAGGGTGAGCGGAATCAGCAGGCTGCGCATCGCGGGCATCTCCGTTGGAGGCCATCGCAGCGTAGCGCCAAATGCTATTTCTTCAAGCTGGCTTCAATCAGCAGATCGGCGTTGCGTGCGACCGCCTGCGCCGGGCCGCCGAGCCCGAACAACTGGCCGCTGATATAGGCGCCCTCGATCAGCAGCAGCAGGCCGTCGCCCAGCGTGTCAGGGTCTTGCGCGCCCATCGCAACCGCCATGGCGCGCAGCCGGCGGCGCAGTTCCTGCTTGTTGGCCTCGCTGACCACGCGGGCCGGATGGCTGTGGTCGGGATATTCGACGGCCGCATTGGTCATGCCGCAGCCGCGATAGTCCGCCACTTGCGTGCGCTTGCCGATGCGGGTCAGGAACGCCTTGATCTGGGCGCGCGGGTCGCCGGGATGAGCGGCGACCGCCTCGTCGAAACGCTCCCAGTATTCGAGGTCGTATTGCCTGAGATAGGAAGCGGCCAGCTCATCCTTGGACGGAAAGCTGCGATAGAGGCTGGGCTTGGTGACGCCGGCGCGTTTGACGATCTCGTCGACGCCGATCGCCCTGATGCCGCGCCGGTAGAACAAGTCATACGCCACATCGAGGATCTTCTTGGCGGCTTTCGGCGGCGCCGACTCATGACCGTCGCTGATGGTCAGTTCAATATTTTTGTCCGTTGGCATCGCGTGACTCGATTGACAATGTTACCGATCGGTACGTATACATACTCCACCCTGCAACGTACCGGTCAGTAACATGATAGCTCAATCCCGCCCATTTGGCCAGCGCTACGCCTTCGTCGTGGTTGGCGTGATCTTCCTCTGCCTGCTGGTCGCGGCCGGCTTGCGCTCGGCGCCCGCCGTCATGATGCTGCCGCTGGAGAACAGTTTCGGCTGGCGGCGCGACGTCATCTCGCTGGCCGCCGGTGTCGGCATCCTGCTCTACGGTCTGACGGGGCCATTTGCCGCAGCCTTGATGGAGCGCATCGGACTGCGCCGCACGCTGCTGGCCTCGTTGGTGGTAATGTCGGGCTCTACCGCGCTCAGCCTGCTGATGACTAAGCCCTGGCACCTGTTCGTCACCTGGGGCGTGTTCTCGGGCATTGGTTCCGGCGCTGTCGCCAGCGTGCTTGGCGCCACCATCGTCAATCGCTGGTTCAAGACCAATCGCGGTCTTGTCATGGGATTGATGTCGGCCTCCAGCGCCTCCGGCATGCTGGTGTTCCTGCCGCTGATCGCCGCGTTGGCGCAGTCGGGCGGCTGGCAGCCGGTCGTCATTGCGGTCGCAATCGCCACTGCGGCTCTGATACCGCTGGTCTGGCTGCTGGTGCCGGAGCGGCCGGCTTCGATCGGCATGGTGCGCTACGGCGCCGAGGCCGACGACGTGCCGCCGACATCGCCAGCGTCGCAAGGCAATTTCCTCGCGCACACGCTCAACACGCTGCGCCGCGCCGCCGGCACAAGGGTGTTCTGGTATCTGTTCGCCACCTTCTTCGTCTGCGGCTTCACCACCAACGGCCTGGTCGGCACCCATCTGATCGCATTTTGCGGCGACATGGGCATTGGCGAGGTTCAGGCTGCCGGCCTGCTGTCGATGATGGGCATCTTCGACCTGATCGGCACGACATTGTCGGGCTGGCTTACCGACCGCTACGACCCGCGCAAGCTGCTCGGCGTCTATTACGGCATCCGTGGCCTGTCGCTGATCTATCTGCCCTATTCCGGCTTCTCGGCGACCAGCCTGATCATCTTCGCCGTGCTCTACGGCCTCGACTGGATCGCCACCGTGCCGCCGACGCTGAGGCTTGCCAATGAGGCGTTCGGCGATCGCAGCGGGCCGATCGTGTTCGGCTGGATCGTCGCCGGCCACCAGATCGGTGCGGCCACCGCCGCCGCCTTTGGTGGCACCATGCGCGAGTTGCAGGGCAATTACGAACTGGCCTTCCTGATTGCCGGCATGACGGCGATTGCCGCGGCGTGTATCTCGCTGCTGATCAACACCAGCCGTCCCGCCTTCGATCCCGAGCCCCAGGCCGCCTAGCCGGGGCCGGCCTTGCCGGTGCGTTGTCAGAAAAACTTCATCATCCCGAGATGCGCCTGAAACATTGACGCTGGACCTTGGTGGCACCGTTCAAGCCATCCAGGAGACAGCCGTGAACAAGCTCTCGATGACCCGCCGCGCCTTCGTCACCTCCGCCAGCGCCGCCGGCCTGGTTGGCGTCTCGAGCCTGGCGCTGCCCTATTATTCGCGCGCCAGTCAGCGGCCGGCCTTCACCCATGGCGTCCAGTCAGGCGATGTCGATGCAACCAGCGGCATGGTGTGGACGCGCACCGACCGCCCATCGCGCGTCATGTTCGAGGTGTCGTCGACTGAGAATTTCGCCAATGCGACACGCCTAGCACCGCTCGATACCTCGCCGGCCAGCGATTACACGGTCAAGCGGCTGCTCACCGACCTCGCTTCCGATCAGGACATCTTCTACCGCATGACGGCTGCCGACCTCGCCGACATCAACGCCGTTTCCGAGCCGATCACAGGTCGCTTCAGGACGGCGCCGGCTTCGAAGCGCGACGTCCGCTTTGCCTGGTCTGGCGACACCGCGGGACAGGGCTGGGGCATCGACGAGACCGGCATGAAGACCTACGCCACCATCGGCAAGCACACGCCCGACTTCTTCCTGCATTCTGGCGACACCATCTATGCCGACGGCGCCATGAAGGACGAGGTCGACCTGCCCGGCGGCGGCAAGTGGAAGAACGTCGTGCTGATCGACGGCAAGCGCAAGGTCGCCGAGACGCTGGACGAATACCGGGACCAGTGGAAATACAACATGATGGACAGGAACGTGCTCGGCCTGAGCGCCATCTGCCCGACCTTCTACCAGTGGGACGACCACGAGGTGCTCAACAACTGGTCGGACTCGAAGGACCTCAGCGCCGACAATCGCTACACGGAGAAATCCATCCACGTGCTGGCGGCCCGTGCGGCGCGCGCCTTCCATGAAATGACGACGATCCGCTACGAACCCTCGGAGCCCGGCCGCGTCTATCGCAAGATTGCCTATGGGCCGCTGCTCGACGTGTTCTTCCTCGACATGCGCTCCTATCGCGGGCCCAACGGTCCGGACATGCAAGATGAGATGACGCCGCAATCGCGCATGCTGGGCGAACAGCAGACGAAATGGCTGAAGCGCGAACTGGCGAATTCGAAGGCGACCTGGAAAATCATCGCCGCCGACATGCCGCTCGGCCTCGTCGTCTGGGACGATGGTACCAAGAAGGTCGGCGCCGAAGCGGTCAGCAATGGCGATAATGGCCTGCCAAAAGGGCGCGAGCTCGAGATCGCCGACCTGCTGCGCTTCATCAAGAATGCCGGCATCAGCAACACCGTCTGGCTGACCGCCGATGTGCATTACACGGCCGCGCACTACTACAACCCGGACAAGGCGCAGTTCCAGGAGTTCAACCCGTTCTGGGAATTCGTCTCAGGCCCGATCCACGCCGGCACGTTCGGTCCCAACGATTTCGACATGACGTTCGGCCCGGAGCTGAAGTTCATCAAGGCGCCGAGCGCCGAGCAAGGCCAGAACCTGCCGCCATCGGCTGGCCTGCAATTCTTCGGGCTGGTCGATATCAACGGCGCCAGCGAGCAGATGACCGTGCGGCTGATGGACCGCGACGACAACGAGCTCTACAAGGTGACGCTCGACCCGGTGCGGTCGGCGTAAGCGCGGTCGGTTGGAAAAGCGTGTCGCGCGCGCCATGCGCGCGGCATCTTAGTCCGGATAGCAGACCATCGGAATGTTCGGCCACACGGCACTGTCGCAGTTGGCGCTGACCTGCCGCTGCTTGAAGGCGGCGCTGACCGGGCCGGTCACCATCGGGTCGACGCCATCGGGTGCATCGGCAAAGGTCTGTTCGGCCGTCTGCGTGTCGGACTGCGCAACAGGGCGCACCTCGCGCAGCGACGCGGCCGACTGGGCGGCGTTGGCCGCCAGCAGGACGGCGAAGGCCGCAGACGCGATGAGCGGCCAAAATCGGTTGAGTTTATCGGTCATGACGTTCGAACTGCCCGGGCCCCGAAAGGTTCCCGCCTTGGTTAACAAAATCATCTCACACGCAGATGCTTAAGATTTGATGAGTATTTGGTGTCGCGCTTCCTCTTTCGCAACTGCGAAAAACCCTGTATGAGCCGCGCAACCGAAAGAGGCAGCGCCTTTTGGCCTGCTGCCTGCAACGCTTCCGAGACCAGAACATGAAAATCCGTAATATCGCGATCATCGCGCACGTCGACCATGGAAAAACCACCCTTGTCGACCAATTGCTCCGGCAATCCGGCTCCTTTCGCGACAATCAGCGCGTCGCCGAGCGCGCCATGGATTCCAACGACCTCGAAAAGGAACGCGGCATCACCATCCTTGCCAAGGCGACCTCGGTCGACTGGAAGGATACCCGCATCAATATCGTCGACACTCCCGGCCACGCCGATTTCGGGGGCGAGGTCGAGCGCATCCTGTCGATGGTCGATTCGGCCATCGTGCTGGTCGACGCCGCCGAAGGGCCGATGCCGCAGACCAAGTTCGTCGTCGGCAAGGCGCTCAAGGTCGGCCTGAAGCCGATCGTCGTCATCAACAAGATCGACCGTCCGGACGCCCGCCATGTCGAGGTGGTCAACGAAGTGTTCGACCTGTTTGCGGCGCTCGACGCCACCGACGAGCAGCTCGACTTCCCGATTCTGTACGGTTCAGGCCGTGACGGCTGGGTTTCGGAAAATCCGGAAGGCCCCAAGGATCAGGGCCTGGCGCCGCTGTTCGACCTGGTCATCAAGCATGTGCCGGCGCCGACCGTGCATCCCGGCCCGTTCCGCATGATCGGCACCATCCTGGAAGCCAATCCGTTCCTAGGCCGCATCATCACCGGCCGCATCGAGTCAGGCACGCTGAAGTCCAACCAGCCGGTCAAGGTGCTGCACCATGACGGCACGCTGGTCGAAACCGGCCGTATTTCCAAGATCCTCGCTTTCCGCGGTCTCGAACGCCAGCCGATCGAAGAAGCCCAGGCGGGCGACATCGTCGCCATTGCCGGCCTCTCGAAAGGCACCGTTGCCGACACGTTCTGCGATCCGGCGGTGAGCGAGCCGCTGCATGCGCAGCCGATCGATCCGCCGACCGTGACCATGTCGTTCCTGGTCAACGATTCGCCGCTGGCCGGCACCGAGGGCGACAAGGTGACCAGCCGCGTCATCCGCGACCGCCTGCTGCGCGAGGCCGAAGGCAATGTCGCGCTGAAGATCGAGGAATCGCCCGACAAGGATTCGTTCTTCGTCTCGGGCCGGGGCGAATTGCAGCTGGCCGTGCTGATCGAAACGATGCGCCGCGAAGGCTTTGAAATCGCCGTGTCGCGTCCGCGCGTCGTCATGCAGAAGGGCGAAAATGGCGACCTGCTCGAGCCGGTCGAGGAAGTCGTCATCGACGTTGATGAGGAACATGCCGGCATCGTCGTGCAGAAGATGTCGGAGCGCAAAGCGGAGATGGTCGAGCTGCGTCCGTCCGGCGGCAACCGCCAGCGCATCGTCTTCCACGCGCCGACGCGCGGCCTGATCGGCTACCAGTCGGAACTGTTGACCGACACGCGCGGCACCGCCGTGATGAACCGGCTGTTCCATGCCTATGAGCCCTACAAGGGCGAATTGCCGGGCCGCACCAACGGCGTGCTGATCTCCAACGAGCAGGGCGAGGCGGTGGCCTACGCCATGTGGAACCTGGAAGACCGCGGTCCGATGGTCATCGATCCCGGCGTCAAGGTCTATCAGGGCATGATCATCGGCATCCATTCCAGAGACAACGATCTCGAAGTGAACGTGCTCAAGGGCAAGAAGCTGACCAACATCCGCGCCGCCGGCAAGGACGAGGCGGTCAAGCTGACGCCGCCGATCCGCATGACGCTGGAGAAGGCCTTGGCCTGGATCCAGGACGACGAACTGGTCGAGGTGACGCCGAAGACAATCCGTCTGCGCAAGCTCTATCTCGACCCCAACGAGCGCAAGCGCTTCGAGAAGTCGGCCAAGGCGGTCGGCGCGGCGTAAGTTCGCCATTTTTCCAACAACCGAGAGGGGCGGAGCAAACCAGTGCTCCGCCCCTTTTCGTTCATCCACCGGCAGCTGAAATGATGGCTTCGCGGTCGGGTTCGCCGACGAGATCGATACGGATCGTCATGGCCTCGCGGGCCGGCTTGCGCAGGGCCCTCGCCCCGTCCCGGCCAAGGATCAGCAATCGCTTCTCCTCCAGCGCTTGAAGCCGTGATCGCGAGATGCCGAGTTCGCCGGCGAGCAAACGGTCGAGCCGCAGCGATGTCGGCATTTCGAGCCCAAGCTGGAGTTCCAACATAGTTGCGGTTTCCCTGGTGTCGCCGAGCCTGCGCTTGTGAACGGCGACATCGGGGAATTCCTCGACGCGCCCCACTTGATTTCGCAGCGCGATGACGTTGAAAGCATAACGCCGGGCGAGCGCCGGATCGTTGCTTTCCAGTGCTTGCAGCAGCGTCGGGTCGATGTCGCGGCGGTTGCAGCGCTCGAAAATGCCGAAATTCCAGAAATTGTCGCAGTCGACGCAGCGATAGATCAGCCACACGTCGATGCGTTTGCCGTTGGCGTTGACGCGGAATTTTCCGCTGCTGCAATAGGCTTTTACAGTGCCGCAGCGATTGCAGTTGATGAGCGGTCGAGGTGGGGTTTTGGGTACGATCGCCCAGTGGATGCGTAGAAGTCCAGACATGCCGATAAGCCCTTCCGTCGGGAAGTTCATCAGGTCGGCGATGTCGAGATGCCCATGCGGGCGCGGCGTGGCGGTCGCTTGCTATGATCGGAAATCAGATGTCACGGGCGGCAGCGCGCGACAACGGTTCAGCAGTGCCAAACCGGTCTCGAACCGCCGCCCAGAAGAACACATGAACATGAAAACAGACACCACGAATGCGGTGTCATGCCTTGTGTCGGGGGAGTTGACGAGACCGGTGGCTACGTAGGCAAAGTGAAGCTCAAAATTGTTTCGCGGCGGCCTTTCTAGCCGCGAGATACCGGACCGACAAGCGCCTTTTTGTCGGTGCTACCGCAGCCGAGCCACTTGCGCTAATGTCTGATATCGAAGGTTTTCAACAGAGACCCCGGCCATGCACCTCACCTCGCTCCTCATCTTCGCCGCCGCTCTTTTCGTTGCCGCCGGTTCACCCGGTCCGTCGATCGCGGCGCTCGTCGCGCGCGTCATCTCGAAAGGCTTTCGCGACGTGTTCCCGTTCCTGCTTGCCATGTGGATCGGCGAGGGGATCTGGCTGTCGCTGGCGGTGTTCGGGCTGGCCGTCGTGGCACAGACCTTCCATTTCGCCTTCGTCATCGTGAAATGGGTCGGCGTTGCCTACCTCGCCTACCTCGCCTGGAAGATGTGGACCGCCCCTGTCGATGCGAAAGAAGGCGAGATGCCGCGCGAGGATTCTCCGGCAAAGCTGTTCTTCGCCGGCATGGCGGTGACACTCGGCAACCCCAAGATCATGATGTTCTACCTGGCGCTGCTGCCGACCATCATCGACCTCGCTTCGGTCAGCATCGTCGGCTGGGTCGAGCTGACGGCGACCATGGCTGTGGTGCTGGTCGCCATCGATCTCGCCTGGGTGCTCGCTGCATCACAGGCGCGCAAGCTCCTGAAGAGCAGGCGCGCCATGAAGATCGCCAACCGCGTTAGCGCCACGACGATGGCCGGTGCGGCAGCGGCCATCGCGGCGCGGTCCTGAGCCGAAGCGTCAACCCATCATATTGATGATCGGCGCGATCTCGACGTTGCAGTTCGGCTCCGCCAGGATCGGACAGTCCCTGGCCTTGCTGGCAGCGTCGTCGATGTCCCTGGCCTCGATGATCGAGTAGCCGCCGGTCGGGTTGCTGCCGCCATTGTTCTTGATCTTGCCACCGGGCAAGACGCTCTTCGACATGCCAACCGGGTTGCCGCGGTCGACCACGGCCGAACCAAGCTTTGCGAACCAGCCTGTCCAGGCGTCCGTCATCGCCTTACGTTCCACCTCGGTCGTCGGCATCTTGCCCGAGCCGTGATAGACGTAGAGAAACTGTGCCATGTTCTCCTCCCTTGATGAGCGGCATCGAACCGGCATGCGGTCACGCCGCCTGCCGATCATCGGACCAAACCGGCAAACAAGCAACGAGAATGCGAAATTGCTAATATAACAGCGGCCTGGCCCCAGCCGCCGAACTTCACCGCGCCATGGCGTGGTATTCGTCGTTCGGCCGCATGTCGATCGCCGCGGCCACCCGGTTCGACATGTTGAAGAAGGCCGCGGTCGAGGCTATGTCCCAGATATCGCGGTCGGTGAAGCCAGCCTTACGCAGCGTGGCCCGGTCAGCCTCGACGACCTTCGCCGGCTCCTCCGTCAGCTTGGCGGCAAATTCGAGCATCGCCGCCTGCTTCGGCGAAAGATCGGCGGCGCGGAAATTCATCACCATCATCTCGCCAAGCGCCGGGTCGCCGGACAGCTGACGCACCGCCGCGCCATGCGCGGTCAGGCAATAATAGCAATGGTTGATCGAGGAGACGGCGACCGCGATCATCTCGCGTTCCAGCTTCGACAGGCCGGAATCACCCAGCATCAAATCGTTGTACATGTCGGTGAAGGCACGCAGCTTCTTGTCGTCGAAGGCGTAGGCGCGCAGCACGTTGGGAACCAGGCCGAGCTTCTCCTCGCATTTGGCGAAATAGGCTTTTGTCGCCTCGCTGAGCTCCGCCTGGCCAAGGTCAAGCGCGGTGATTTTGCCGGTCATGGGTCATTTCTCCTCGTTGCGCGGCATCTTGTCGCCGAATTCCGATATTTCTTTGCAAGCCGTCAAACCTTTGTCGCCAAACAGCGGTCATCTGCTACCATAGTCGTAAAAGCATTGACGGGAGGGAAGTGCGTCATGGCCAGCGTGAAATCCGCGAGCAAGCCGAAGAAAAAAGCCACGGCAGCGACAAAAGCGGAGGAAAGGCCAGCCAGGCTTGCCGACTATCTGCTCGCCCGCGCGCCGGCTGAAGACATCGCCACCTATGAAGCGGCCGACCTCGAACGCGCCGCCGATCTCGCTGGCAAGGCGATTGCCGTTCACAAAAAAGGCGAGTGCGTCGTTGCCGTCGATGCCGATTCC
>NZ_RZQG01000729.1:0-3078 GCF_003998635.1 Mesorhizobium sp. M7D.F.Ca.US.004.03.1.1 | reverse complement strand
GTGGAAGCCGGACAGCTTTCCCGAGCCGTCGAGGAAATTGAAGGGTGGGAAATCTGTCGTGGTCAGAAATCTCAGCCGGGGCAGCGCCGAAAGGTCTGGCTTGGGCAGCCGCTCCTTGGCATCCCACAGCACCGGAACCTGAGGCGCCGCGGCGCGCGCACCATCGGCGAGCGACAGCAATCCGATCAGCATCGCAAGGGCGAAGGATCTCCACTGGAACGCCAAGATAAAACTCCGCCACACTCGTGCTCGCACCGGTTTTGGTACGAAAATGGTACAGGCACAATGGTTTTTGATTTCAACACGCCGATTTCAGGATATGATTTAGCCGGTTTGCAAATCAGCTTTGGCCGCCTTGGTGAGAGGATCAAGGTCGGAGCCACAGAATAAGAATGCGGTTTGCAATCCGTGGTCGGTGGCGAAGTGTAAATCAGGCACGCATCATTGGCCGCAATGCATGAGGCAACATGGGGTTGATGTTGCGATGAGTCAGTTCGATCGCACGCTGGAATTCATAGACCAACTGCAGCACGCCGCAACGGCGGCGGCGGTCTGCGAAAGGCTGCTGGGCATAACGGCGGATTTCGGTCTCACCGCACTGATGGCGGGAACCGTACCGCAGCCAGGCACGCCGGCCGGCCAGCAAAAGCAGCATGTGCTTCTCTGCGATTGGCCTGGCGAGTGGCTCGAGCGCTATGTCGCGCGCAACTATGTCGACCACGACCCGGTCGTCAGCCACATGAAACAGTTGCAGGCGCCCTTCCAGTGGCGCGAGGCGTCGCAGAGCATCCGCATAGACAAGAGCAGCGGCGAAGTGATGGGCGATGCCGGCGCCTTCAAACTGCGTGATGGGCTGGCCTTCCCGTTGGTCACGCTCGACGGCCAGATCGTCATGGTGTCGCTGGGCGGCGAGGCCGTGGAATTGTCCGCTGCCGAGTTCGGCCAGGTGTCATTGGTGTCGACCTATGCGGTTGGCCGCGCCATGCAACTCCACACCATGGCGAGCAAGAGCATCGATCATATCGTGCTGACGCCGCGCGAACGCGAATGCCTGCAATGGGCCGCAGTGGGCAAGTCCGAGTGGGAGATTTCGCAAATCCTCGGTATCTCCGAACACACCTCGGAGAAACATCTTCTTAACGCCAAAAGCAAACTCGGTGCCGTCAACCGGGTTCAAGCCGTCGCGGAAGCGATAAGGCGCGGCTACATTAGTTAGGTCGGCCGTGCCGACCTGAAATCCTTGCCTACGCGATCACGCAATTTTCTCACCAAAGCACGGCCGTATCTTCCTCTGAACACAGGAGACGCCGGAATGCTTTTTTCCCTTACAACCCAAGAATTGATGGAACGTCCCGACCTTTGGGAGGCCGTCCATCGGCTGCGCTACAAGATATTTGTCGAGGAGATGGGATGGGAGGATCTCAGGCGGCCCGACGGGCTCGAACGCGACCAGTTCGATCATGACGAGGCCATCCATCAGATCGTCATCAGAGGTGACGAAGTCGCGGGCTATCAAAGGATGTTGCCGACCACGCGGCCTCATCTGCTGACCGAGGTTTTGACCGACCTTTCCGAAGGAATCCCGCCATCGGGTCCGAACATCTGGGAATTGACCCGCTATGCGGTGGCTCCCGGTTTTCGCGATGGCCGCCGCGGCGTTTCGACCGTCGGCACCGAATTGATCGCCGGCTTCGTCGAGTGGGGGCTAAAGCGCGGCGTCGACAAGGTGATCATCGAGTTCGAGCCGATGTGGGTACTGCGCGCTTTGCAGCTGCACTTCCTGGCGACCCCGCTGGGCTATCAGCGCACCTATGGCAACCAGCAGGTGGTCGCAACCCTGCTCACCTTCAACGAGCATACC
The DNA here is from genome assembly GCF_003998635.1 of Mesorhizobium sp. M7D.F.Ca.US.004.03.1.1. Classification (NCBI taxonomy): domain Bacteria; kingdom Pseudomonadati; phylum Pseudomonadota; class Alphaproteobacteria; order Hyphomicrobiales; family Phyllobacteriaceae; genus Mesorhizobium; species Mesorhizobium sp. M7D.F.Ca.US.004.03.1.1. The sequence goes on along the minus strand of NZ_RZQG01000729.1, from coordinate 1,217 downwards.
CTCGACGTGGTGCGGTCGCGCCGCAATCATTTTGCTCCCGTGCTGGCCAGGGGATATCCCGACATGCTCGGCCAAAGGCGAGCGTCATGAGGTCGGAGACAGTCATGAGCGCACATCCACAACCCGAACTCCGCAATCACACGCTTGTCGTCACCGTGTCGTCGAATGACGGCCGGCCGGTGCTGGACAGGAGAGCCTATGAAAGCCTGGCAAAGACCTTCCATGAAGCCGCCGACAATGAGGAGGTGCGCGTCGTCGTGCTGCGCGGCCTGGCAGGCTGTTTCTGTCTCGGCGGCGATTTCTCCGAATTTCTCGACGCCACCAAGCACCAGAAACTGATCGCGGCCGTCACGGACCTGTTCCGCACGCTGGCCACATTTCCCAAGCCCATCCTTGCCTGCGTCGACGGCGATGCCGTCGGCGTCGGCTGCACCATCCTGTTCCATTGCGACATGGTGATCGCGTCCAATGAAAGCACCTTCAGGGTGCCGTTCGTCGATTTCGGCCTGGTGCCGGATGCGGCGACCAGCATCCTGGCGCCGCAGAAGCTCGGCTATGCCGGCGCTTTCCGCTTCTTCTGCCTCGGCGACACGCTTCGTGCCGAGGACGCCAGGGCGCTCGGCCTTGTCGCCGAGATCGTGCCGGGCGGCAGCGTCGAGGAGGCGGCCCTCGGCCGGGCAAGGCAGCTTGTCAAGAAGCCGGTCGCTGCCTTGCTGCAGACGCGCGGCCTGCTGAAGGGAAACACCCAGGCGCTCTGCGACCGCATCGACCAGGAGATTTCGCTTTTCCAGCAGGCGCTGCAGGACGACACCACGCTGCGCCGATTGCAGCGCATCGCCCGGCTGGCGGCCTGAACGGTCCGATCGAAAGGTGCCGATGAAGAGCGCCGCGCGGCCTTGGCTGCGCGGCGCAAAAAGCGTCAGTCCTGTTTTCCCAGGAAAGACGGCCCTTCGCCGATGATCTTCTTGTCCTCCTTGCCGATCACGTCGAGATCGCGCCCGTCGTAGGGCAGCGACAACAGGATGCGCCGCATGACCGCCAGCCGCGCGCGTCGCTTGTCATTGGCGCGCACGATGATCCATGGCGCGAACTCCTTGTGGGTGCGCTCGAACATGGTGTCGCGCACCTTGGTGTAATCGTCCCACTTGGTGATGCCGGCAACGTCGATCGGCGAGAACTTCCAGCTCTTCAGCGGGCTGTAGCGGCGGTCGTGAAAG
>NZ_RZQG01000728.1:0-3095 GCF_003998635.1 Mesorhizobium sp. M7D.F.Ca.US.004.03.1.1 | reverse complement strand
CCTATGCTGCAACGCGGCGAGGGTTAGCGCAGCACTTCCAGCGAAGCAAGTCAAACCTTGTTCAAAACACTAACCTGGACGGCATATCCGGGGAAACTGGTCCGATCCGCTCCTGTTTGATTTCCTTCGTTTTTTACTCCACTTTTCTCTCCTGACATGGTTGCCGCCAAAACCCTGCTAGCATGGGCTGGAATCACCCATCCGACCCTCGGCCAAAACACTTCAAAGTGATGCCTGCATGAAGGAAAAGATCTCGCTCCCCATGGCCCGGCGCATCGCGCTTGCCGCCCAGGGGTTCCTCGATCCCCGTCCGGCCGGTACCCCCGACCGCCGGCATCTTGCCCGCACGCTCTCCCGCACCGGCCTGTTGCAGATCGATTCCGTCAGCGCGGTGGTGCGCGCTCATTATATGCCGCTCTATTCACGCCTTGGCCCCTACCCGCTCTCGCTGCTCGACAACGCGGCCGTGACGCGCAAGCGCACGGTGTTCGAATACTGGGCGCACGAGGCCTCCTTCCTGCCGGTCGAGACATATCCGCTGATGCGCTGGCGCATGCAGCGCGCCGAGCGCGGCGATGAAATGTATCTGGGGCTTGCCAAATGGGGCCGCGAGCACGCCGCCTATATCGAAGAGATCTACCGCCAGGTCGCCGATCGCGGCCCGATTGCCGCTTCCGCGCTCGAAGGCCAGAAAGGCTCGGGCGGCTGGTGGGGCTGGAGCCATGCCAAGCATGCCTTCGAATGGCTGTTCTGGGCCGGCCGCATCACCACGGCGCACCGCCGCGGTTTCGAGCGGTTCTATGATCTGCCCGAACGCGTGCTGCCGCAGGCGATCCTCGACCTACCGGTGCCGGCGGCCAAGGATGCGCACCGCGAATTGCTGCGCATTTCCGCCCGCGCCCATGGCATAGCGACGTCAGGCGACCTGCGCGACTACTTCCGCCTGTCGCCGGCCGACATGAAGGGCCGGCTGGAGGAACTGGTCGAAACAGGCGAGCTGCTGCCGGTGCGTGTCGAAGGTTGGGACAAGCCAGCCTATCTTCAGAAAGACGCCCGTCTGCCCCGAAAGATCGAGGCCCGCGCCCTGCTGGCGCCGTTCGATCCCGTCGTCTTCGAGCGTTCGCGCACGGAGCGGCTGTTCGACTTCCACTACCGCATCGAGATCTACACGCCGGCCGACAAGCGGCAATACGGCTATTATGTCCTGCCGTTCCTGCTCGGCGACAGGATCGTGGCGCGTGTCGATCTCAAGGCCGATCGCCCAGCAAGCGTGCTGCGGGTCCATGCAGCCTATGCCGAGCCCGGCGCGCCGCCTGAAACCGCTGCTCAGCTCTTCGAGGAATTGAAGCAGATGCAGGGTTGGCTGGGTCTCGAGCGCATCGAAGTGACGCCCGCCGGCGATTTGGGCCCGGCGCTGGCCGACATCGCCGTGTCGTAAGCTCGCGTTGACACCGCCGCCCGCAAAAGCCTAAATCCGGTTCCAGATGGTCCCTTGCCCGCAACGGCAGGGGCTAAGAGGGAATGCGGTGCGGGGCAAAATCCCAAATCCGCGGCTGTCCCCGCAACTGTAAGCGAAGAGCCAAGGCCGAAAGCCACTGGGAATTCCCGGGAAGGCGGCTACCCAAGGCGATGACCCGCGAGCCAGGAGACCTGCCGTCTGCGACTGTAGAATCCGATCGCCCGGCGGGTTTCCGGGCAAGGAGCCCGATTTTTGGACCACGACAGCAGTTTTTCGGCTGGCACAGCGGATGTTTCGTCCGGCCATGATGATGCCTTGGCCGGCGTTACCGTCATCGTCTGCGCCTCCTGCCGCGATGAAACCGGCTCCGACGCTCATCCCCGCGCCGGCGAATCGCTGGCGGACGACACTCGCCGCGCCGCATCTGGCGACAACATCCGCATCCGCAGCGTCGAATGCCTTGGCAATTGCAAGCGGCGCCTGAGTGCCGCCATCCTGCGCGACGGTTGCTGGAGCTACGTCTTCGGCGACCTGACCGCGACCAGCGGCGCCGACCTCGTCACCGGAGCCAAACTCTTCGCCACCTCGAAGGACGGCCTGATTCCGTGGCGCGGCCGTCCCGATAGCCTGAAGCGTGGCCTCGTTGCCCGCATCCCTCCCCTCGACCTGCTGAAGGACTGACCATGACCGCTCCAGATTCGTCTGCGAACCTCTCCCGTGTTCCCTGCACCGTCGTCACCGGCTTCCTCGGCGCCGGCAAGACGACGCTGGTCCGCCATCTCCTGGAAAACGCCGGCGGCAAGCGTATTGCCATCATCGTCAACGAATTCGGCGACATCGGCATCGATGGCGAGATACTGAAGGGCTGCGGCATCGACACATGCCCGGAGGAAAACATCGTCGAACTGGCCAATGGCTGCATCTGCTGCACCGTGGCCGACGATTTCGTCCCGGCGCTCGACCAGATCCTCGCGCTGACGCCGAGGGTCGACCACATCCTGATCGAGACCTCGGGCCTGGCGCTGCCCAAGCCGCTGGTCCAGGCTTTCCAGTGGCCGAGCGTGAAAAGCCGGGTCACCGTCGATGGCGTCATTGCCGTGGTCGACGGGCCGGCATTGGCCGAAGGCCGCGTCGCCAACGACATGGACGCCCTGCAGGCGCAGCGCGCTGAGGACGAAACGCTCGATCACGACGATCCGGTCGAAGAGGTGTTCGAGGACCAGATCGCCTGCGCCGACCTGATCATCCTGTCGAAAAGCGACCTGATGGACGCCGCCGGCACCGCCCGCGCCAACGCCATCATCAACGAACACTCCGCCCGCGCGGTGAAGATCGTGCCGACGTCGCATGGCAAGGTCGATCCCTCCGTGCTGCTCGGGCTCGGTCTGGCCGTCGAGGACGACATCGAGAACCGCAAGTCCCATCATGACGGCGCCTTCAACCATGAGCATGACGACTTCGACACCTTCATCGTCGACATTGCCTCGATCGCCAATCCGGACGAACTGGCAAAACGCGTCGCCACCGTCGCCGAGGAAGAGAACGTGCTGCGCGTGAAGGGATTCGTCGAGGTCGGCGGCAAGCCGATGCGGCTCTTGCTGCAGGCGGTCGGGCCGCGCGTCAACCACTACTATGA
>NZ_RZQG01000727.1:0-3111 GCF_003998635.1 Mesorhizobium sp. M7D.F.Ca.US.004.03.1.1 | reverse complement strand
GACATCGAGCCCCGAACCGGTCACAGTGACCGCCATGCGGAACGATTTGGTGGTGGCGCAGACCAATTCGGCGAGTGCCTTCAGGCGATCGAGCGCGGCGACGATCTCCGGCAGCGAGATCGGGCATTCCTCGATCGAGATGATCTCCGGCGACAAATGGCGATGGAAGCCGAGCAGCATGCCTGTATCGGTGCGCCGGGCGGCAAGCACGACACGTCGCCGCGTGTGCGGCGCGCAGGCGACCAGTTCGCCGATCGCGCAATCGATGCCTTTGCCCTTCAGGGTGTGCGCCACCTTTTCGCGTTTCCACTGGCGATAGGCTTCGGCTTCGAAATGCTGGAGCGCGCAACCGCCGCATTCGGTGAAATGGCGGCAGGCGGGATCGATGCGCAGCTGCGAGGCTTCCAGCACCGCCATCAGCATGGCGCGATCCCTTTCGCGCGCGGCGGTGACCGTTTCGCCGGGCAATGTAAAGGGAATGAACAGATCGCCTGTCTCGGTCTCGGCGATGCCGTCGCCCTGGGCGCCGAGTTTCCTGATGCTGAAGCGCGCGCTCATCGGTCCTTGATCCCACCGAGCAGGAATTCGCGATTGCCGTCGCCGCCCTCGATCGGCGACAAATGCAGCCCGAGCGAGCGCCAGCCGGGAACGGCGTCCAGCCAATCCTGCAGCAGGCCGGCGACACGGGAGGCGTCGTAGGGATCTTTCAACAGACCACCCTTGCCGATCGCTTCGCGACCAGCCTCGAATTGCGGCTTGACCAGAAACATGGCCTTGGCGCCAGCCTTCGCAAGGCCAAGCGCCGGTGGCATCGCCAGTTTCAGCGAAATGAAGCTGACATCGGATACGATGAAATCCGGAATACGACCGCCAAGATCGGCGGCTGTGAGATCGCGGGCGTTCAGACCCTCGATCACCGTCACACGCGGATCTCCTCCGACATCAGGGTGCAGCTGACCATGCCCCACATCGATCGCGGTAACATGAGCAGCGCCACGCTCCAGCAGAACCTGGGTAAAGCCGCCGGTCGAGGCGCCGACGTCGAGCGCCTCGCAGCCGGCAGGATCGAGGCCGAAATGGTCGAGCCCACCGATCAGCTTGAGTGCCGCGCGCGACACATAGCCTTGCGCCGGATCATCGACGGCAATCAGGCATTGCGGCAAAACACTCTGGCCGGGCTTGCGGGCAAGGACACCGTCGACCGTCACCGTGCCGCGTTCGACCGCGTCGCGGGCACGCGAGCGGCTGACAAACAGCCCGCGCTGGACGAGCAGGTCGTCGAGCCGCTGGCGGGTGCTGGCTGGCAGAGGCGAATTCATCGGCCTTCATGGCGAAAGCCGACGACGATGGCAAGGGCGCCAACCGGGCATTGAGGGAGGCATTCGTTTCCCACTCCAACCATCATCCTAGCAATATTGGGCTTTGAGACGATGGCGGTTAGTTCTGTCACGCTTCCATCCTTTGAAAATCCGTGCGCTACACTCGTTGAAACGGGTGGTTGCCGAAGCACGAGGCGTCGCCGTTTGCAGACCACTGTCCCGAATTCCAGAAATCTCATGGATCGTTAACCTATTTTCGTCGCATTTGCTTGAGGACTAAATGTTATGACTGCGACAGCCCGCAAAACAGGGTGAAGAGGCGTCAACCTTGGAAATGGCCAACGATATCGTCTACAAGGTGCTTGATCGGATTTCCGGCGCCGGCCTGCTGGCGACCGGACTTCTGTTGCTGACCGCTTTGGTCAGCGCCCTCGTCGCCTATTGGCGCACGGTCGAGAAAAAGAGCTGGAAGGAATTCTTCGAGTTCGCGATCCCGCACGAGGTGATCACTCATCCCTCGGCAAGGGCCGATCTTTTGTTCTGGGTGACGAGGAAGGCCCTCATGCCATTCCTCATGCTGCCTGCCGGCATCGTCTTCGTCAGCGCCGTCGGCTATGCGACGAACTGGCTGCTCTCGACGCTCCTGGCGATCCAGCCGCCCCTGATCGAGGGCCCGGCAGGCCCGGTGACGGTGACGATCTTCACCATCACCATGCTGCTCGCCTACGACATTTCGTACTATCTCTATCACGTCGCCCAGCACCGCTATCCGGTGCTCTGGGAACTGCACAAGGTGCACCATTCGGCTGAGGTGATGGTCGGCATCACCAAGGATCGCGTCCACCCGCTCGACGAATTGATGAACCGCGCTTGGGACGGTGTCATTCCCGGCATCTGCTTTGGCATCTGGTCGCTGGTGTCGCTGAACCTCGTTGAACTGACGGTCTTCGGCGTCAACGTTTACATCATACGTAACATCCTGATGATGGATTTCGTCAGGCACACGCATTTCAAGATCTCGTTCGGGCCGCTGAACAACCTGATCCTGTGCCCGCACTGGCATCAGTTGCACCACAGCACGGACCCGCGCCACTACGACAAGAACTTCGGGCTGCTCTTCTCGTTCTGGGATCGGCTCTTCGGAACTCTATGCGTTCCCAGACCCGACGAGGACTTCAAATTCGGGTTGATCGAACGCAACGTGCGCGACTATCAGTCGCTCGCAGGGCTCTATATCATGCCGCTGAAGCGGATGTGGTGGCAGATCGCCAGACACTTCCGAACCGGCAAGCCCGAGCCACAGCAATCGTCGCAAAGGGCCAAGCCTTGAACGGGCCTGTCGTGTGCCGGCTGCCGCGAACGCACCGGATCGAAGTCGCAACTTCGGATGCACGCGTGGCAGAAATCGCGCCCGCCTGGGCGGCGCTCTGGCAACGCGCCGGCGGCCTCGTTTTCCAGCATCCGGACTGGATCTCGGCGTGGTGGCGCACGACGCCGCATCAGGATCGGCGTGGCCTCAGGATCGGGTTGGTCTGGAGCGACGAGCGGCTCGTGGCCGTCATTGCGCTCGCGACCTTCAGACGCTCGGGTATCCGCGTCCTGGAATGGGCGGCGAAGGACCACTGCGATTATGGCGATGTCCTGCTTGCCCCGGATTGCGACCCGCAGATCCTGCGGCAGCTCTGGCAACGCATCCTCGACGACGGCGGCTTCGACCTTGTCTATCTGAATCGTCTTTTGCCCGATGCCCGATTGCCGGCCCTGCTCGGTCCCGCCGCCCCAGGCCGCGGTA
>NZ_RZQG01000726.1:0-3112 GCF_003998635.1 Mesorhizobium sp. M7D.F.Ca.US.004.03.1.1 | reverse complement strand
AAGGAGTCCATCCACAAGGCGTGCCTGATGCGTTTCAGGCCGATCATGATGACGACGCTGGCGGCACTGATGGGCACGTTTCCGATTGCGCTCGGCACCGGCGCCAGCGCCGAGCTGCGCCAGCCGTTGGGCGTTGCCGTTGTCGGCGGCCTGCTGGCTTCGCAGGCGTTGACCTTGTTCGTGACACCGGTGATCTACGTCTACATGGAGAATTTCTCGGGCTGGCTGGTCGGGCTTTGGTCGAAGCGCAAGGGCGAGCCGGACCCGGTCGAAAATGTCGACCAGCTCTCGTTGTTCAAGGCCAGGGAAGAAGCGCTGTCCGAACCGCAGCGGGCGGCCGCCGAATAATGCAGGCCGCCTGAAGGCGGGCGTTGGACCAAGCCGTCGTGCTTGCAGCGGCATGATCGGGACCGTATTTTGCGGCCATGTCACACGATCATGACCACGACAACGAACTCGATCCGTTTGCCGCCCGCGTGCGTGCACTGGAAACCATCCTCACCCAGAAGGGGCTGATCGATCCGGCCGCGATCGACGTCATCGTCGATACCTACGAGACGAAAATCGGCCCGCGCAACGGCGCCAGGGTGGTGGCGAAAGCCTGGAGCGATCCAGCCTATGCCGACTGGCTGAAGCGCGACGCGACGGCGGCGATCGCATCGCTAAGCTACACTGGCCGGCAAGGCGAGCACATGCAGGCTGTCTTCAACACCGAGGACACGCACAATCTCGTCGTCTGCACGCTGTGCTCCTGCTATCCGTGGTCGGTGCTCGGCCTGCCGCCGGTCTGGTACAAGGCGCCGCCCTATCGTTCGCGCGCCGTGATCGATCCGCATGGGGTGCTGGAAGAGTTCGGGCTGACGCTGCCGGCGGACAAGAAGATCCGCGTCTGGGATTCCACTGCCGAACTGCGCTATCTCGTCGTGCCGATGCGGCCCGAGGGTACCGAGGGCTGGAGCGAGGAACAGCTGGCGGAGCTGGTGAGCCGCGACGCGATGATCGGCACCGGCCTGGCGAGACAGCCGGCATGAATGGGCCGCAGGATCTTGGCGGGCAGATGGGATTCGGCCCGGTCGCGCCCGAAAAGGACGAACCCTATTTCCACACCGCATGGGAAAGGCGGGCGCTCGGTGTGACGCTGACTGCCGGCGCCATGGGCGCGTGGAACATCGACGAGAGCCGGCACGCGCGGGAATCGCTGCATCCCGCCGATTATTATACCTCCAGCTACTACGAGATCTGGATCAAGGCGCTGGAGGTATTGCTGAAGCGCCACGGCTTCGTCAGCGAGCGGGATCTCGCTGCCGGCAAGCCCGTCGATCCGGCAGCGGCGCCGAAAAGGGTGCTGAAGGCCGAAAACGTGCCGGCCGTGCTGGCCAAGGGCGGGCCTTGCGACCGGCCGGTTGCGACGCCGGCGCGGTTCAAAGCCGGAGATCCCGTGCGGACCAAGAACTTCAACCCAACCGGCCACACGCGGCTGCCGCGCTACGCACGCGGCAAGCATGGAACGATCGAAGCTGTGCGCGATGGCTTTGTCTTCCCGGACAGCAATGCGCATGGGGACGGCGAAAACCCGCAATGGGTTTACACGGTGGTTTTCGAAGGATCGGAAATCTGGGGCGAGGGGGCCGATCCGACGCTTGTTGTGTCGATCGACGCCTGGGAGAGCTATCTTGAGCCGGCGTGACACGGATATGGCCGAGCTGCCACCGGGCATCGATGCCCCGGTGTTTGCCGAGCCATGGCAGGCCGAAGCCTTCGCCATGACGGTGGCGCTGCACGACAAGGGTCTGTTCTCGTGGAGTGAGTGGGCGCAGGCGCTGTCGAGCGAAGTGAAGAAGCCCGGTGCTGCTGCCGACGGCCACGACTATTACGAACATTGGCTGGCGGCGCTGGAAAGCCTGCTGGCCGCCAAGGGTGTCGCGGGCAAAAGCGATGTCGACACGATCGCCGCCGCCTGGGAACGCGCCGCGCATGCGACCCCGCACGGCAAGCCGATCTTGCTAGAGAACGATCCGGGGCCCTGACAATAAGGTACGGCCTAAACGGCATCATTCGGCCAATCTAGACTTCCTTTATGCTGCTCTGGATTTCGCTGCCCGTCCGGTTGTAAATATTGACGCTTCAGGCGACATTATTGCCATGATGGAAATCGCTTCAGCGCCCTGGCCTTTACTGGAAATTGCGATCGAGCCGAAGTCGGAGGCCGATGAAGAAAAGCTGCGCATCGCCTTGTCGAGCCTTGCGGATGAGGATCTCGGCTTCCGCTTCACATGGGACGAGGAAGCTGGGCAAACAACTGTCTCCGGCAACGCCGAGCTTCAGCTTGATCTTATCATCCATCGCTTGGTCAACGAGTTCGAGGTCGCCCTGAATATCAGTGCTCCGGATGTGGCCTATCGCGAGACGATCACCCGCAAGCACGAACAGGATTACACGCACAAGAAGCAGTCACATGGGATGGGTCAGTTTGCCCGCGTGAAGCTGCTGTTCGAGCCGAATGGGCACGATCCGGAGTTCGTGTTTGTGTCGCGGATTCCCAATGGCGCGGTTCGCGATGAGCATGCCGTCGGCGTCGAAAAAGGAGTGCGCAGTGCCCTGGTCTCCGGCCCCTTTGCCGGTTCTCCGATGATCGGGTTGAAGGCGACGTTGGTCGATGGCGCCTTTCATCAAACCGACTCCTCGGCTTTGGCCTTCGAGATCGCCGGTCGTGCCTGTTTCAGGGAAGCCGCGCCCAGGCTTGGCGTGCAACTGCTCGAGCCGATCACGGAGGTCGAGGTGGTCACGCCGGAATATTCTGTCCGCGGCATAGTCAGCGATTTGAAGGGCCGTCGCGGCAGAATTCAGGGTCAGGAAGGCCTGGGGACCGACATCAAGATCGACGCGTTGGTGCCGCTTACCAACATGTTCAAGCTGGAGGATACGCTGCGGTTGCTTTCGAAAGGGCAGGCGCGTTTGAGTGTCCGCTATTTCGGATACGCCCCCGTTCCGGGGCCGTTTCCAGACGACGAACCGCCGCCCGCAGTGGCTGCCTACGGCTGACAGTTTTTCACCGAGGCCAGATTTCGGACCGAAAGAAGGGATCTGTTCCCTTTACGTTCTTGTTTTTGAC
>NZ_RZQG01000725.1:0-3112 GCF_003998635.1 Mesorhizobium sp. M7D.F.Ca.US.004.03.1.1 | reverse complement strand
GGATGGGGAAGAGTTCAAAAACGTGGTCCAGCCGCCGGCGGCGCTCGACATCGTCGGCAAGCGTAAACGAGCCGAGGTCAAGGTTCTCCTTGATCGTCATGTCGCCGAAGATACGCCTTCCCTCCGGGACGTGGACGAGCCCGCGATGCGGCAGGCGATGGGCAGGAACCCTGGTTATGTCCTCGCCCAGGAAGCGGACACTTCCAGAGGATGCGGCAACAAGGCCGGACAGCGTGCGCAGCGTGGTGCTCTTGCCTGCACCGTTCGCGCCAAGCAGGGCGACGATCTGGCCGCGCTTGACCGAAAGGCTAACGCCATGAAGGGCTTCGATGCCGTCATAGCGCGCGACGATGCGGTCCGCGGAAAGAACGATTTCGGCGTCCATCATTCCTCCGTACCCAGATAGGCTTCGATGACCCTGGGGTCCGCTCGCACGGCCTCCGGTGGCCCGTCGGCGATCTTCTGGCCGTAGTCGAACACCACGATCTTCTCCGACACTTGCATGACCAGGCCCATGTCGTGCTCGATCAGCAGGACGGTGACGCCGGTCTCGTCGCGAATGCGGCGGATCAGGTGCACAAGGTCCAGCTTCTCGCGCTCGTTCAGGCCGGCGGCAGGCTCGTCCAGCAAGATGAGCTCGGGCGCCGACGCCAGGGCTCTTGCGAGTTCAAGCCGCCGTTGATCGCCATAGGAAAGACCGCCGGCGCGGCGATGCGCGTGCTGCTGGATGCCGACGAAATCGAGCCAGCGCATGCCGGCTGCTCGGATCGCCTCCTCCTCGCGCCGCTGTGCCGGCAAGTGCAGGATCGCCGACACAATGCCGTGGCGGCTGCGGCAATGCTGGCCGGACATGGCGTTTTCCAGAACGGTCATTTCCTTGAACAGCCGGATGTTCTGAAATGTGCGGGCGAGCCCGAGCGCGGTGATGCGATGCGGCGGCAAACCGGTAATTGGCCGGCCGCCCAGACTGATCGAGCCGCCCTTCGGCTTGTAGAATCCGGTCAGGCAATTGAAGAGCGACGTCTTGCCGGCCCCGTTCGGCCCGATAAGACTGTTGATAGCGCCCTTCTCGACCGAGAACGAAATGTCGTGAAGGACTTTCAGTCCTCCGAAACTGAGGCCCAGATCGCGGACTTCCAGCAGCGCCATGGTCAGACTCGCTTGTCCGGCCAGAGCCCGTTCGGCCTGAAGAGCATGATTGCCAGCAGCGCAACCGCGGTCACCAGGGGACGATAGGTGCCCGCCCCGCGCAGCACCTCCGGAAGCAGGGCCACGAGAACTGCACCGAGCACAACGCCGGGAATGCGGCCCATGCCACCCAGCACGACGCCAAGCAGGATGAGAAGCGATTGGTTGAAGGTAAAACTCTCCGGCGAGATGGCCGTCATCTTGGCCGCGTAGAGGCATCCGGCCACGGAAGCGATCACCGCGCCCATCATGTAGGCCTGCAGCTTGGCCGTGACACGGTTGATGCCGATACCGGCGGCGGCGTCCTCATCATAGCGAACGTAGAACCAGGCTCGTCCCATTCGTGACCGCTCGACGCTCAGGCAGACGAAGGCGGTGAGCAGCGCGAGCACCAGGAACGCATAGTAGAAGTGCTGCACCTGCATCAGCTTGAAGCCGAAGATCTCCGGCCGCTCGATGCCGATAAGGCCGCTGGCGCCGCCGGTGATGTCGAGGTTGCGGGCGATGATGCGCACGATCTCGCCGAAGCCCAGCGTCACGATCGCCAGATAGTCGCTGCGCAGCCTCAAGGTCGGAGCGCCGATGATGATGCCGGCCACGCAGGCTGCCGCCATGGCGACCGGGATGGTGAGCCAGAAATTGAAGCCGAACTCCGCGGTCAGGATGCCTGATGTGTAGGCGCCCACCGCGAAGAAGGCGGCGTAGCCGAGATCGAGCAGACCCGCATAGCCGACGACAATGTTGAGCCCGAGGCACAGAACGACATAGAGCAGCGCCGTGGTTGCCACCTCAGTCATATAGGCGTTGGCGAATTGCGGCAACACCAGCGCGCAGGCGAGTGCCGCCAGGCCAGGCAGCACAACGGACCAGCGCATCAGTCGCGGTTGCGCGGTGGCCGGCATGGTCCTCACTTCGTCGGTCATCACACCCGCTCCACCACCGAGCGACCAAGAAGGCCGGTCGGCTTGAACACAAGGAACAGGATCAGGGTCCCGAACACGAAGACGTCACGCCACTCCGATCCGACGAAGGGCAAGGACGAACCGAAAGCCTCGAGCAGGCCGAGCAGCAAGCCGCCAAGCATGGCGCCCGGCACGCTGCCGATCCCGCCTATGACCGCGGCGGTGAAGGCCTTGAGCCCCATGATGAAGCCCATGAAGAAATGGACACTGCCATAATAGGCGCCGGCCATGACCCCGCCGCCGGCGGCGAGCGCCGAACCCATGAAAAAGGTCAAGGCGATCACCCGGTCGACATCGATGCCCATCAGGCGGCTTGCCCCCATATCGATGGACACCGCGCGCATCGCCTTGCCGTACATGGTGCGTGAGACAAAGGCCTGCATCCCTGCCATAAGAGCGATGGAGGCGGCCACCAGCACCATCTGCGTGTAGGTGATGTGAACGGTGGAAATGTCGACACCGGCAAAACCGAGATCCGTGTTGAAGGCGTAATGCCGCCCGCCCGTCAGGGCGAGTGCCGTACCGTTCAGCACCATCGACGCACCGAGCGCCGTGATCAGGATGGAGAGGCGCGGCGCATTGCGCATCGGCCGATAGGCGAAGCGTTCGATGACGACGCCGAGCAAGCCGACAACCAACATCGAAACCAGCAGGGCGCAGACCACGCCCAGCCAGCCGTTGCCAACCCATATGCCGACGAAGGAAAACACGATGAGGCCAACGAAGGCGCCGTTCATGTAGATGTCGCCATGGGCGAAATTCAGGAGCTTGATGACGCCGAACACCATGCTGTAGCCAAGCGCGATCAGGGCATAGAACGAGCCGACGATAAGACCGTTCACCAGTTGCTGAATAAGCAGGTCGAGCGTCATTGATGCTCCGGGGGCAGAATTGAAAAAGTCTTGCCTGGGCGCAGCGTCGGCGCCAGACAATCGGCGGTGACGCCGAGGCCGCCACAAGGC
>NZ_RZQG01000724.1:0-3123 GCF_003998635.1 Mesorhizobium sp. M7D.F.Ca.US.004.03.1.1 | reverse complement strand
GGATACGATCTGAGAGGGATCGGATCTCATCCAGCTCGACCGAGACCACCAGCACCGCCTTGCCCTGGTCGCGCATGGCGATCAGACGCTTGTGGATGAATTCGATAGCGCCGACATCGACGCCGCGCGTCGGCTGGCCGACGATGAGAACACCCGGGTCTTGTTCCATTTCCCGCGCAAGCACGATCTTCTGCTGGTTGCCGCCCGAGAAATTGGCGGTCTTCAGCCGGCAGTCCGCCGGGCGGATGTCGTATTTGGCGATCTTGTCCTTGGCATCGTTACGGATCGCATCGATGTTGAGGAACGGCCCCTTCAAATAGCGCGGGTCGTCATGATAGCCAAGGATGGAATTCTCATTCTCCTCGAAGGCCAGCACCAGCCCGACATGGTGGCGGTCCTCCGGCACGTGCGCCAGGCCGCGGTCGCGCAACTCGCCCGGATCGGCGGCGCCGGTCAGGTCGATCGGCTTGCCGTCGAGCATGACCGAGCCGGAGACGGCACGCCTGATGCCGGAAATCGCCTCGAGCAGTTCGGATTGGCCGTTGCCGGCGACGCCGGCGATGCCGACGATCTCGCCGGCGCTGATATCGAAGGAGATGTCGTCGACCATGGTGACGCCGCGCGTGTCCTTCACCGTCAGGTTCTTGACCGCGAGCTTGACGCCGCCGGCTTCCGCCTCGCCCTTTTCGACCCTGAGCAGCACGCGCCGCCCGACCATCAGCTCGGCCAGTTCCTCGACCGTGGTCTTGGCTGTCTCGCGCGTCGCCACCATCGTGCCCTGGCGCATGACCGACACCGTGTCGGTGATGGCCATGATCTCGCGCAGTTTGTGGGTGATCAGCACCACCGTCTTGCCTTGATCCTTCAACTGCCTGAGGATGCGGAACAGGTGGTCGGCCTCGGCAGGCGTCAGCACACCCGTCGGCTCGTCGAGGATCAGGATCTCGGCGCCGCGATAGAGCGCCTTCAGGATCTCCACACGCTGCTGCAGGCCGACCGGCAGTTCCTCGATGATCGCATCGGGATCGACTTCCAGCCCGTATTCGCGCTCAAGCCGCTCCAGTTCGGAGCGCGCCTTGGCAATGCTCTTCTTCAGCAGCGCATCGCTTTCGGCGCCGAGGATGACGTTTTCCAGCACCGAGAAATTGTCGACCAGCATGAAATGCTGATGCACCATGCCGATGCCAAGCGCGATCGCGTCATTGGGCGTCTTGATCGAGGCCGGCTGGCCGCCGACGCGGATCTCGCCGCTGTCGGCCTGGTAGAAGCCATAGAGGATCGACATCAGCGTCGACTTTCCGGCCCCGTTCTCGCCAACGATGCCGTGGATGGTGCCGCGCGCGATCTCCAGATTGATGTCGCGGTTGGCGCGCACGGCGCCAAAACTCTTGTTGATGCCGATCAGCTCGATTGCGGCTTGCGCCATGCAGCCTGTCCCACTCTTTTTTTTATCGCTTGGTCAAAACGCCTAGCATGACGCTCCGTCCATGCCAATTGGCCGGAGCAGGGTTCACTCTCGACAAATCCCGGTGCGCTTGTCAATTTCCAACGTGGCCGGGACCTTCATATTCGCTAATATGGCGAGGCTCAAATTCGCAGGACGATGCGAGACTAGGGATTCTGAATGATCATGCCCGCCGACCGGCTGACGACGCTGGAGATCCGCGCCGCCGAACAGGAGAAGACCATCGAGGAACTGTCCGGCCAGATCGCCGAGCAGTGGAAGGTGATCGAGCGCATGCAGCGCAAGCTCGATGCCCTGACGGATCGCTTCCTGGCGCTTGAAGAGCAGGCAGGAGATGACGTGCCTGTAACCAAGCCGCCGCATTGGTGAGGAAAAAGGGAGGGTGCACGCCATGGCCGGTGAAAGCGATCGCATCGCGCGGGCCGGCGACTATGTGCTCGGCCTGATGAACGATAAGGACCGGGAGCGGGCAGAACGGGATCTGGAGATCGACCCGGCCTTCCGCGATGCCGTGGTGCGGCTTGCCGAACGCATGCATGTCTTCGACCGTGCCGGACCGGCGGATGGCGAAAAGCGCTGGAAGCAGATCACGCAGCGCATTGCCGACCTGCCGCAGATGCGCACCTCTGGCCTGAGCGATGCCAGGTCGCCAACCGTGATCCGAAGCCTGCCACAGCGGCCGCACGGCATTGGCCTGCACACGCTTGGCGGCCGGCGCGGATTTGGTCTCGCCGTCGGGTTGATCGTGGCGTTCGCGCTGGGGTATCTGGCGGGCAAGTTTTAGAGCTTTGTTTTCGGGATCATGCTCGCGGCTGGCACGACATCAGAGCCATCGTTTCGTCGTTCTGCGCAAAAATCTCAATCATGTTCCAGCCAAGGGCTGCGTAGAAATCACGTGCTTCCATGCGTAGAGATAGAGGGTCTCAACACCTCGCACAGCCGCATGGGCTTCAGTCGCCCTGACCAGCGCGCTGCCGATCCCTGCGCCTCGATACCCGGCATCGACAACCAACCCGGCCAGCCATGGCGTGAGATCATGCGCTGGTTCAAGTTCGTGGCGGACCAGCAGGCACGTCCCGACCGGTATGTCGCCGAGCCGGGCCACGAATGCGATCTCGAAGCCATCACCGGCAAGCAGTCGGCGAAGGTCTGCCGCATCCTCTTCGACAGTCCTTGCCGTCCCCTCGAAAAAGGTGGCCAGGCGCAGTCGCGCGACGGCTGCTACATCGCGCTCCCGCATGGGTTCGATCGTCGGCTGCATCGTTGTCCCGGAATGGTGTCCGTTGCGGGTGGCGAATATTTCGCTCGACCCGGTAGAAGGCAAAACCGCCGGGCTTGCGCCCGGCGGTTTGCAGATCTTGGCTTATGTCCGTGCCGCTCAGTACGGGCAGGCGTTGTCAGCCGTATAGTCGTGCACTTCGAGCTTGCCGGCGATGATGTCGGCCTTGGCCTTTTCGACCGCCGCCTTCATCTCGTCCGTCACCAGCGCCTTGTTGTTGTCGTCCATGGCGTAGTCGACGCCGCCTTCCTTGAGGCCGAGGTTCTCGACGCCACCCTTGAAGGTGCCGTTCTTGCCGTCCATGAAGGCGGTGTAGACGGCAACGTCGACGCGCTTCATCATCGAGGTCAGCACTTTGCCCGGCTGCAGGCCGTTCTGG
>NZ_RZQG01000723.1:0-3126 GCF_003998635.1 Mesorhizobium sp. M7D.F.Ca.US.004.03.1.1 | reverse complement strand
GCCGTAGGGCATCTGCAGCACGCGGCCGACGTCGCGCAGCACGGCGCGGGCCTGCAGCGTCCCGAAGGTGATGATCTGGCCGACCTGGTCGCGACCGTATTTCTGCTGGACGTAGCGGATGACCTCCTCGCGGCGATCCTGGCAGAAGTCGATGTCGAAGTCGGGCATCGACACGCGGTCGGGATTGAGGAAGCGCTCGAACAGAAGCGAGAAGCGCAACGGATCGATGTCGGTGATGGTCGTCGAATAGGCGACCAGCGAGCCTGCGCCCGAACCGCGTCCCGGCCCGACCGGAATGCCCTGTGCCTTCGCCCATTTGATGAAGTCGGCAACGATCAGGAAGTAGCCGGGAAACTTCATCTTGGTGATGATGCCGAGCTCGAAATTCAACCGCTCGCGATACTGCTCGACCGTGTAGCCGGCTGTCGGGCCATGCGCGGCCAGCCGCGCGTCGAGCCCCTCATGCGCCTGGCGGGCCAGTTCGTCGGCTTCCGCCTGCACGGCTGCGTCATTGTCGGCGACATCGCCGCCGGTGAAGCGCGGCAGGATCGGGTTGCGGTTCTTCGGGTAGTAGGAGCAGCGCAGCGCGATCTCGACGGTGTTGTCGATCGCTTCCGGCAGGTCGGCGAACAGCCTGGCCATATCGGCCTGGCTGCGCAGGAAATTGTCCGGTGACAGCCGACGACGATTGTCGGCGGCGACGACCGAACCCTCAGCAATGGCGATCAGCGCGTCATGCGCGTCATAGTCGTCGCGGGCCGAGAAGAACGCCTCGTTGGTGGCGACCAGAGGCAGTTCATGGGCATAAGCCAAATCGACCGAGGATTTCTCGATCACGCGATCATAGCCGGATACCCGGTCCAGCTCGACATAGAGCCGGTCGCCGAACATCGCCTTGAGGGTCAAAAGCCGTGCCTCAGCTAGATCGCGGCGGTCATCCTTGAGCGCAATGCCGATCGGGCCGCGCGGTCCACCGCTGAGGCAGATCAGCCCGTCACAATAGCCTTGCATCATTTCGGTGGTAAGGTGCACGGCCTCGCCGGGCGGCGTTTCGAGGTAGACGCGGCTGACCAGCCTGACCAGATTGGAATAGCCGGCTTCGGTCGCGGCAAGCAGGACGACCGGCCGCATATCGGGACCTTGCCGCCTGCGATCACGCTGGCCATCGATGTTTTCGCCGGAAAAGGCGAGCGCAGTCTGGCAGCCGATGATTGGCTGGATGCCGTCCTTGACCGCCTTCTGCGCGAACTCAAGCGCGCCGAACAGATTGTTGGTATCGGTGACGGCAATGGCCGGGGCTTCGTCCTTGACCGCATGAGCCACCACCTTGCCGATCTGCAAGGCGCCTTCCAGCAGCGAATAGGCCGAATGCACGCGCAGATGGACGAAGGGCCGCGCCGGCGCCTCCGGCCGCGCGGCTGCTATCGCGGCTTCGCGCTTCAGGGGGTCGCGGGGAAGTTTTTCGTCGGCCACCGGGTCCTTGCTTTCAATCTGATCCGCGAATCTTGACTTGCCGCCCTAATCTAGGCTCCCGCGCTTTGACCTGCCAGCGTTCTCGGTCCCGCCGCCTTGCCCATACCCGGAAACCTCGTGGCCGCCGGCCGCCAGGCCGATCCGGGACCGGTGTGAAGCGCTTCATGGTCGACGGAGCGCGCCAATCGCACACTGCCATTGTGAAATCGTCTTTCAACAGGGAAATTCTCATGGCTAGCCGTTTTGTCGGGATGATGTGCTGAACATGTGGCGCGCTCTGGCAGATATGAAACCGGTTCCAATCAGCCCCAAGCTCGTCGACGGGGGCGAAAAGTCCTGCCCGAGCGCTCGCGCCGAAGCGGGAGCGCTGCTGATCGGCGTGGTCGGGCCGGACGGCATCGTGCGGCCGATCCCGAAGCGGTTCGAAATCGACGCCGAATTCGTCGAACAGGCAAGCGAGGCCGGCGCCCCGGAAGCGCGCTTCCGCTTTGCCAGCCGTTGCGTCGAGGGCAAATGCAAGCAATGGACCGGCAATTCCTGCGGCGTCATCGAAAAGGTGCTAACCGGCATGGCCGAGCAGATGATTGCGCCGGCTGAAAACCTGCCGAGCTGCGCCATTCGCGGCTCCTGCCGCTGGCACAGTCAGCACGGCGCCGACGCCTGCCGCGCCTGCGTCTACGTCATTACAGACCAGAGCATGGTGGCCGCGCCCGCTTGACCCCGAGATCGAGGAGCGGCTGCCTGCCCGTCCTCGATTGCGGCGCAAAAAATCAGGCGAATTCCATGATCACCGCGTCAACCGCCAGGCTGTCACCCGGCCTGGCGTTGAGTTTCGAGATCACCAGATCGCGTTCGGCGCGCAGCACGTTTTCCATCTTCATCGCCTCGACCACCGCCAGCGTCTCGCCGGCCTTGACTTCCTGGCCTTCGGCAACGGAAATCGACACGACAAGGCCAGGCATCGGACAAAGCAGCAGTTTCGACGTGTCCGGCGCTATCTTTTCGGGCATCAGCCTTTCCAGCTCGGCGGTGCGCGGCAGCATGGCGCGCGCGGTCACCGACATGCCCTTCCAGGCAATGCGAAAGCCATTGGCAACCGGCCTGATCTGAGCCGTAACCTTGCGCTTGCCGACCTTGCCGCGCCAGATCAGATCGCCCGGCCGCCAGTCGGATGCAACGGTCAGCGCCTTGCCGCCCTCAATCGACAGATCGATTTCCATCGGGATGGAAATCATGCCCTCGAGGATCGACGCCAACAGATAGTCATCGCCGATCTTCACCACCCAGTCGCGCTTCAGCGCTCCCGAATGCGGCGCCAGCCGCCCGCCCAGCCGGTCGAGCCGGTCGCGGCGCAGCAGTTCCACCGCGGTCGCGATCGACGCCAGCACGGCTTTCTCATCGTTGTTCGGTACGACCGGCGCGAAGCCGTCGGGATATTCCTCTGATATGAAAGCGGTCGATATCTGCCCTTCCCGCCAGCGCGGATGCTGCATCAAGGCAGCCAGGAACGGAATGTTGTGCTCGATGCCGTCGACGACGAAGCTGTCGAGCGCTTCCGACATGGCATCGATCGCTTCCAAACGCGTCGGCGCCCAGGTGCATAACTTGGCGAGCATCGGATCGTAGAACATCGAGATTTCGGAGCCTTCGGTG
>NZ_RZQG01000722.1:0-3129 GCF_003998635.1 Mesorhizobium sp. M7D.F.Ca.US.004.03.1.1 | reverse complement strand
CCTCAATGGCGGCCACGCGACGATTGCCTATCCGGCCGGCCTGATGGACATCCATTTCGTGCATGAGGCGATGCAGGAGCCGCTGGTGAGCGGGTTTCTGGCCAAGCTCGAACGGGAAGAAATCATCCCGACCGTGCCGCCGGTGCCGGACACGGTTCTGGAAGACTATTACCAACTCATCGAGAGCCGCTTCTCCAATCCCAAGATCGGCGACACGGTGCGCCGGCTCTGCCTCGACGGCTCCAACCGCCAGCCGAAATTCATCATCCCGACCATCGCCGACCGGCTGAAGGCCGGGAAAAGCGTCGCCGGCCTGGCGCTGGAATCGGCGCTTTGGTGCCGCTACTGCTTCGGCACGACCGACAGCGGTGCCGTCATCGAGCCCAACGACCCGAGCTGGGATCGGCTGCAAGCAACGGCAAAGGCGGCAAAGGACGCGCCCGCCGCCTGGCTTGCCATGGAGGACATCTACGGCGATGTCGGCCGAGCGACGGCGTTTGTCGAGGCCTTCGCCCATGCGCTCAACGGGCTGTGGGCAAACGGCACGCGCGCCACGCTGACGCGCTACCTCGCCGGCAAGCTCTGAGAGCCATTCGCCGCCATGACGCCTGAACTGGTCATCTTCGACTGCGATGGCGTGCTGGTCGACAGCGAGGCGCTCTCCGTCTCGGCGCTGCTCGGCATGATCAAACTCGCCGGTGGCAACGTCGGCGAGAATGCCGCCTACGAGCACTTCCTCGGCAAGAGCATGAAAAGCGTGCGCGAGATCCTCGGCCGCGACTTCGGGCTTGAGATCACCGACAGCCACCTAACCGAGATGCGCGTCGAATTGATGCGCAAATTCCGCGAGGAACTGAAGCCAATCGCCGGCGTCAAGGAGATGCTGCCAAGGCTTGGGCTGCCGTTCTGTGTCGCGTCCTCGGGCACGCTCGACCGCATCCGCTACGCGCTCGACGTCACCGGATTGCTTGGGCTGATGGAGCCGCATCTGTTCAGCGCCGCCATGGTGCCGCGCGGCAAGCCGGCGCCTGACCTGTTCTTGCATGCCGCCGCCAGCATGCGAGCCCATCCGCGCAAATGCCTCGTCGTCGAGGACAGCCCGGCCGGCATCACGGCTGCGCGGGCGGCGGGTATGCGCGTGTTTGCCTTCACCGGCGGCTCGCATGCCGGCAACCCGGCCTTGAAAGCGCGGCTTGCGTCGAGTGAGCCGGACTTTATATTCGCTGACATGCTGCAATTGCCCGATCTGATTGCAGGCCTGGGAGCGAGAGTTAGAGCATCTTGACGAAACAGTTTGTTTGCGCGGTCGATGTCGGCACCGGGAGCGCTCGCGCGGGCATTCTCGACACCAGTGGCAGCTTGCTCGGCCGCGCCGAGCGGCCGATCGTCATGAACCAGCCGAAGCCAGACCACGCCGAGCATGATTCGCGCGATATCTGGTCGGCTGTCTGCGCCGCCGTGCGCACTGCCCGCGAAAAGGCCGGCGTCGCACCTGAGGAGATTGTCGGCATTTCCTTCGACGCCACCTGTTCGCTGGTGGTGCGGGGTGTGGATGGCGGCCAGCTCAGTGTCTCGGTCACCGGCGACAGGCGGTGGGACACCATCGTCTGGCTCGACCACCGCGCTATTGCCGAGGCCGACGAATGCACGGCAAGCGGCCACGCCGTGCTCAATTATGTCGGCGGTGTCATGTCGCCGGAAATGGTGACGCCGAAGCTGATGTGGTTGAAGCGCAACCTGCCCAAGACCTGGAATGAAGCCGGCTATTTATTTGACCTCACCGATTTCCTGACATGGCAAGCGACCGGTTCGCTGGCCCGCTCGCAATGCACGCTGACCGCCAAATGGACCTATCTGGCGCATGAAGAAACAGGTTGGCGGCGCGATTTCTTCGCGCTCGTCGGCCTCGACGATCTTTTCGCGCATGGCAATCTACCCGAGAGGACCAGCTCGGTCGGCACCGATATCGGCCGCCTGACAGCGCAAGCGGCGGCAGAGCTTGGCCTGAGCGAAAACTGCCGGGTCGGCGCCGGCGTTATCGATGCCTATGCCGGCGCGCTCGGCGTGCTCGGCGGCTTTGCCGGCGACGAGAAGGATATCGGCCGCCACCTGGCGCTGATCGCCGGCACGTCGAGCTGCGTGATGGCGATGTCGCCCGATCCACAGCCCTTCGCTGGTGTTTGGGGGCCGTACTATGGCGCGGCACTGCCGAAGCTGTGGCTGTCGGAAGGCGGCCAGTCGGCAACCGGCGCCCTGCTCGACCACATCATCCGCTGGCACGGCGCCGGCGGCGAACCGGATGCCGCCATGCATGCCAAAATCGCCGGGCGTGTCGCCGAACTGCGCGCCTCCGAAGGCGAGAACCTGGCCGCAAGGCTGCATGTGCTGCCGGATTTCCACGGCAATCGTTCGCCGCTCGCCGATCCGCATGCCGTCGGCGTCGTCAGCGGGCTGACGCTGGATTCCTCCTTCGACAGCCTGTGCAAACTCTATTGGCGCACCGCCGTCGGCATCGCGCTCGGCGTGCGCCATGTGCTGGAGGCGCTGAACGAGAATGGCTATTTGATCGACACGCTGCATGTCACAGGCGGTCACACCAAGAACCCGCTGCTGATGGAGCTCTATGCCGACGCCACCGGCTGCACGGTGATCGAGCCGCAGGCCGACGAGGCGGTGCTGCTCGGCACCGGCATGATTGCCGCTACCGCGGCCGGGCTGTTTCCCAACCTCAATGCGGCCTGTCTTGCCATGCAGCAAGGCGGCAGGACGCGCGCGTCGAACCCGAAGTCATCAGGGCGTTTCGACCGCGACTACAAGGTCTTCCTCGAGATGCACCGCCAGCGGCAGATGCTGGACGCGATAAAGTAGACCCTGGGCCGGTCCCTGGCTCAATCCGTTCCTGCTCGTCGTCTCTTGCCTTCATGTCGCGTTTCGTACAAAAGCTGACGCAAACGCCGCGAAACCGAAGGTTTTGCCGTTTGATATGCGGCTTCCGGCTCCTTGCCGACGTGCCGTACCTGGAAAGAGCGGAACAATGTCTGCGATCGAAGCCGGCGCTCGCGCGCCGGAAAATCTTTGGCGTCAGGAAATCAGGGCGACGCTAGCGCTCGCCTGGCCGATGGTGCTGAC
>NZ_RZQG01000721.1:0-3130 GCF_003998635.1 Mesorhizobium sp. M7D.F.Ca.US.004.03.1.1 | reverse complement strand
CTTCAATGGCGGCTACCTTGCGGCTCGTCTTGCCGGCCATGACCCGCTGGAAGCCGCGCGCCGTGCCCATCGCGTCGCCGCTGCCGTGGTGCAGGTACGCGGCGCGCTGGCGCCGTTCGAGACGCTGCGAACCGCTTTCGAAGGCTAAAGGCTGAAAAAACTAGGGTAGCCGAAATCTGTATTCCGTGACGTGGTGGTAGATCGCGCCCGGCCACAGCGTTGCCTGCGGGAAATAGGGCCGGTTCGGCGCATCCGGCCACACCTGCGGCTCGAGGCAGAAACCGCAAAAGGCCTTGTAGTTCCGCCCTTCCAGCCCGGTGCGCGGCGTCACATACTGGCCGGTATAGAGCTGGACGCCGGGCTCGGTGGTCCAGACCTCCATCTCGACACCGGAACTGGTGCCTTGCGTCCATGCCGCCTGCTTGAGCGGCCCGCGTGTCGACGCAAGGCAGAAATTCTGGTCGTAAGGCAGCTGTTCGCCCTCGGTCTCCATGCGCAGCGGCCGCGCCTGGCGGAAATCGAACGGCGTGCCGTCAACCGGCTTGACCACCCCGGTCGGGATCATGTCGCCATCGACCGGCAGGTAGGCGCCGGCGTTCAGCATCATCCTGTGGTCGAGAATGTCGCCGGCACCGCCATCATCCAGGTTGAAATAGGAATGCTGGGTGAGATTGCACAGCGTCGGCTCCTCACAGGTGGCGGTCAGCTCGACGCTGAGCGTGCCGGGGATCTTCAGCCGGTAGGTACAGGTGACGTCGAGCGCGCCGGGAAAACCCATCGTGCCGTCGGGATCGTGCAGGGTCAGCGTGACGAAATCCCTGCCATGCAAGGAAACCGTCCACGGCCGGTGGGAGTAACCTTGCGAGCCGCCATGCAGCGTATGCTTATCGAGGAAGTTTTGCTCGGTCTGGTAGCGGTTGCCGCCAATAGTAAAGCGGCCGTCGCGGATGCGGTTGGCATAGCGACCGACGACCGCTCCGAAGAAGCCCGTATCCGTCTCGTAGGCTTGCAGACTGTCGTAGCCGAGCACGAGCGGCGCATCATGCCCGGTCAGGCGCAGGTCCTGGATGATTGCGCCCAGACCGATGACGTTGGCGGTGATGCCGCCACCCCTGATCGTGAAGCGACGCACCGGCTCGCCTGCCTGTGTCGTGCCGAAAACCTCGCCGTCCTTCATCGCCATGCCCGTAAATGCCAGTTGATCCTGAGGACTTCGGCTGGTTTTCCTTCCGAGATGGGCAAGCCATTGGCCTCCCCATCTCAGGGATAGCCTATCAGAGGCCGAGGCCACCGATGCAGACATATTTGGTGTCGAGATAATCCTCGATGCCCTGATGTCCGCCTTCCTTGCCGAGACCCGATTCCTTGACGCCGCCGAACGGCGCCTCCGGCGTGGTGATGAGGCCCTCATTGACACCGACCATGCCGTATTTCAGCCCTTCCATGACGCGGAAGGCGCGGCCGAGATCGCCGGTGTAGAAATAGCAGGCGAGGCCGAATTCAGTGTCGTTGGCGAGCGCGATGGCTTCCTCTTCGGTCTCGAATTTGAACACCGGTGCGACCGGGCCAAAGATCTCTTCCTTCATGAAGCGCATCTTGGGTGTCGCGTTGGCGATGACCGTCGGCTGGAAGAACGAACCGCCGAGCGCATGACGCTTGCCGCCGGCGACGATCTTGCCGCCCTTGGATGTAGCGTCGGCGATCAGTTCCTCGACCTTCTCGACCGCCTTCTCGTCGATCAGCGGTCCCTGCTGCACGCCCTCCTCGAGGCCGGAGCCGACCTTCAGCCCGTTGCTGGCGGCAGCGAGCTTCTCGACGAACTTGTCATAGACACCAGCCTGGACAAGGAAGCGGTTGGTGCAGACGCAGGTCTGGCCGGAATTGCGGTACTTGGCGGTGATCGCACCGGCGACCGCACGCTCGAGATCGGCGTCGTCGAAGACGATGAACGGCGCGTTGCCGCCGAGCTCCATCGACACCTTCTTGACGGTGACCGACGACTTCTGGATGAGAAGCTTGCCGACCTCGGTCGATCCGGTGAAGGTGATCTTCGATACCAGCGGATTGGCGCAGATCTCGTCGCCGATCTCGCTGGCCGAACCGGTCAGGATGTTGACGACGCCCTTGGGGAAGCCGACTTCCTCGGCGAGCGCGCCCCAGGCCAGACCCGAATATGGCGTCTGCGACGCAGGCTTGACGACCGCTGTGCAGCCGGCGGCGAGCGCCGGGCCGAGCTTGCGGGCCAGCATCGAGGATGGGAAATTCCACGGCGTGATGGCGGCAATGACGCCGACCGGCTCCTTGGTCACCAGGATGCGGCGGTCTGCCCATGGCGACGGCACGACGTCGCCATAGGTGCGGCGGCCTTCCTCGGCGAACCACAGGATGTAGGCCGCGGCAGAGCCGATCTCGCCCTTCGATTCGAACAGCGACTTGCCTTGCTCGATGGTTAGCAGTTCGGCCAGCACGTCCTGATTGTCCATCATCGCGTCGTGCAGCTTGCGCAGCAGCTTCGAGCGCTCGAGCGCGGTGGTCTTGCGCCACGACTTGAAGGCGGCGGCGGCAGCTTCGATGGCGCGGCGGGTCTCGGCCTTGCCCGACTTCGGCACGGTGCCGATCTTGAGACCGGTGGCCGGGTTGTTGACGTCGACCGTCTGGCCGCTGTCGGCCTGCACCCATTCGCCATTGATGAGATTGGCCTGCCGCATGAAATGGCTGGTTTTCTGAAGCATGGTCTATCCTCCGTTCGGCGCGCTGACGGGCCGGTCTGTGAAGTCTTCGGTGAGCGTGCGCCATGGACTGAAGCCGGCACGCCGGAGCCTCTGCTCTTTACCTAGGGCAAGGCCCGCAAGCAATCGCAAGATGGCATATAGGGGTTGGACCAGCCCGAGGCGAGAGCAGGCCGAACTATGACGCGCCGATCGCGGGCCGGAATCATCTGAATATCGACATGCCCCATCAGAAAACGTGAAGCACCACCGCCAGCCAAAAGGCGGTGGTGACGGCGGCGCAGGCCGTGGCGATGGTCATCTGGTTCGACGCCAGCGCCTGGCCGGTGTTGAACTGCACGGCGATGAGATAGGAATTGATGCCGGACGGCAGCGCCGCCACCACCACCGCGACCTTGGCC
>NZ_RZQG01000720.1:0-3134 GCF_003998635.1 Mesorhizobium sp. M7D.F.Ca.US.004.03.1.1 | reverse complement strand
TCGTCCGCTGCTGAATGCGTCCATCGCCTCAGAACAGCCCGACCAGAAACGCGGCGCCACCGAGAAAGCCTGCCGAGCAGACCCACAGCAACCACAGCCCGCGCACCCGGCATTCGAGCACCGCCGAGCCGGGGTTGGCGGGGTCATAGTGCACGTCGACCTTGCTGCCTTCGACATAGTCTCGTGCCTGGCCGCCGACGAGGCCGGGCAATGAAGCCGTCACGGTGGCGCCGAAGGTCACGCGATCGGCGCTGTAGCGCTGGCCGGCGACGCCATAGGAATAGACGATGCGGGATTTGAAGACGGTGCGCCAGCGTCGATAGCCTGAATGGCTTCGGAGCGCCTGGAGGCCCGAGGCATCGATGCGGCCGGCAGTGACCGGCCATTTTGCAGCCTGCTCGGCCAACGATTTCTGGGCGAAACCCATGCGCAGGACAAACAGGCCCATGAACAGCAGCAGCGCCCCGGCGCCGAGGTTCTGCGGCTTGGGCAGATGCGGGCCGATCGCCTCCAGCACACCGCCGACGGAAAACACCAGCACCAGCGCGCCGACCACCAGTCCGGCCGAAAGCTGGACCATGAACTTGAAGGCGCCGTCCGGCATGGTGCGCTCGATCACGGCTTTGCTCGGAGCCGCCGGATCATAGAACACGGTCACCTCAGCACCGCGGGGAAACCGTGCAAGGGTCTCCTTGACTTCGAAATTCCCCAGATTCTCCTGCACGCTGTAGCGCGAGCCGCGAAATGTCTTGCCGCCAACCTTGTATTCGAAGGTGATCGCCGGAAAATTGCGGATCTCGGTGGAATCGCTGCTGTCCGAACCGCTGCCAGAGCTGCGGACCTCGCGTGCCTCAACGCGCGAAGAGACGATCTTTCCCGGCGCCGGCAACCAGCGGCTGACCGCCTTCACTTCTCGCCATTTCAGAAAGGTGACGATCGACAGCCCGCCGGCGACCGCGCAGGCAAAGCCGACAAGCAGAATCTTGAGCTCCAACTCGTCTCCCCCCAGGAGTGCAGGAGCCTGCACATAGACAGCAAGGCCGCGGCAATGTCTCGTATATTCGAGAAGCCGCCTCTCCAGAAAGGAAAAGACCGTCTTCCGTTGATCCAGATCAACGCACACGCACCGCTCATGCTGTCTCCTCGACACTCATCGAAGGGAGAACGAGCGTGTCGACTTACGACCTCATGGTTATCACCGCAGTGCTAGTCTGTTTCGGGTCATTCTCTGCAGTCCTGGCCTATGCCACCCTCGATGAATCGCGTCGCCGGCCACGCAGATAAGAGCAGCGCAAACAGCAACAGCCCGCGCCGCGTCATGCTGGCCTGATAGCCAGGAAGGTGTTCCATTCTTCGCGATCGCGGCCGACGTTGAAATCGTCCCTGATCAGGACCAGCCCGGCGCTTTCGAGACGGGCCGCGAAGTCGTCCCTGCGCCAGTAGACCGTATGATATTCGCCTGACGTCTCACCATCGCCGTTGCGCATAGATACGAGAAAGGCGCCGCCTGGCCGCAGCGACCCGGCTATCTTGGCAAGGACCTGGTCGGTCTGGTCGCGCGGCACATGGATCAGGACGCACAGGGCCAGCACCGCGTCGTAGGGGCCGCCGAGATCATCGGTGAGGAGATCGAGGAGTTCGCCGCGCTTGCCGCGCGCGGCCTGCAGCTCGAGAAACCGCTTCGTCGCGTCGGTGCGCCGAACCTTGACGCCCAAACTCTCCAGAAAGTCCGCATCGTATCCCGCTCCGGACCCAACTTCCAGAATCCGGCCGCTGGTACCGGCGATCGCCACAAGGCGCTTCAGCGATGCCTGCTCCCTCTCGTTGGGAACATGCCTCACGATGGCATCGTACTGTTCCGCATAATCCTCATAAGCACTGATCGTTTGACGGCTCTTCGCCAGATCCTGCGATGACACGCTCATCTTTCCCTCCCTTGCATTCTAAGTCGGTCAAAGAGACTTGCCTCAGCGGATGCTGCCGTTGGGAACATGTCCGTCGAGCATGCCGATATCGCGCAGGAAGTGGTCCGACAGGCAACGGCGATCGAGCAGGCGGCGCGAACGGGGCCTGAACGGAGCGGTGAAGAGGTCGAGCATCGGACGACGAAGCGTGTTGTAGAGGGTCGTGGTCATTGCCGTGTCCTTCCGGGTTCGAGTTGATGGACAGAGCATGCCTCTTTCCAGCCTTGGATTCCAATCGAACGTCGCGTATCATGCATCAGGAGGATTGATGCGTCATGAGTTGGGAGCTGCCGCCGCTAGGCGCTATCAGGGTGTTTGAGGCCGCAGCGCGGCTGGGCAGTTTCACCAAGGCCGCCGAAGAACTCGGTATGACCCAGTCGGCTGCCAGCTATCAGATCAAAGTGCTGGAAGAACGCGCCGGAACGCCGCTTTTCATAAGAAAAACAAGGCAGATCGCCCTGACCGAGGCTGGACAGCAGTTGGCGCCGCACGCAACGGGCGCGTTCTCTGCCTTGGCGGATGCGTGGGTCGCAACCAAGGGTGGAGCGACAGGCGTGCTTTCCGTGACGACGATGGAAACATTCGCAACGAACTGGCTGGCGGTCTGGCTTGGAACATTCCAGCTGATGCATCCCGATCTTGCCGTGAAGGTGAATACATCGGCCCGGCTGGTCGATTTCACACGCGAGGATATGGACATCGGCATCAGGACAGGCACCGGAAAATGGCCCGGCCTGACAGCGCATTATCTGTTCAAGGCAGACTACACGCCAATGCTCAGCCCCAAACTGGCCGAGAGCGTGGGCGGTATTCGCCACCCCGAGGATCTCTACAAGGTAGCGCTATGCTGTGCGACCGATCCCTGGTGGAAAATCTGGTTCGAAGCAGCCGGCGTGCCCTTCGATCCCGATCGCGTCATCGCGGGTCCAATGCTGGGTTCGCAGGCTTATGATGCGATGGCGGCACTGACCGATCAGGGCGCCGCGATCCTCACCCGCAACATCTACAGCGCCCTTTTGGCAAAGGGCCAGTTGATACAGCCGTTCGAAGTCCTCGGCTCCGACGGCGACGGCTATTGGCTGGTGCACCTGGAAAGCCGCCGCAACACGCCCAAGATCAAGGTGTTCCGGGACTGGGTTCTGGCCCAGACGGCGGATATCAGGGAGAGCG
>NZ_RZQG01000071.1:0-13250 GCF_003998635.1 Mesorhizobium sp. M7D.F.Ca.US.004.03.1.1 | reverse complement strand
ACCGAGGACCGCGCCGTGCTGCACACGGCGCTGCGCAACCTGACCGGCAAGGGCGTCATTGTCGATGGCCAGGACGTCAAGGCGGATGTCATCGCCGTGCTCGACGCCATGGGCGCCTTTGCCGATGCCGTGCGTTCGGGCAAGGCGGCCGGCGCCACCGGCAAGAAGATCACGGACATCGTCAACATCGGCATCGGCGGCTCCGATCTCGGCCCGGCCATGGCGACGCTGGCGCTGGCGCCCTATCATGACGGGCCGCGCGCGCATTACGTCTCCAACATCGACGGCGCCCATATCCACGACACGCTGAAGGGGCTGTCCGCCGAAACCACGCTTTTCATCATCGCCTCCAAGACCTTCACCACCGTCGAGACGATGACCAATGCCCAGACGGCGCGCGACTGGGTGCAGAAGGCGCTCGGCAAGGAAGCGGTCGGCAAGCATTTCGCCGCTGTCTCGACCGCGCTCGACCTGGTGGCCAAGTTCGGCATCGCGCCGGATCGCGTCTTCGGCTTCTGGGACTGGGTCGGCGGCCGCTATTCGCTCTGGGGCGCCATCGGCCTGCCGGTGATGATCGCTGTCGGCCCGAGGAATTTTCGTGCCTTTCTCGATGGCGCGCATGAGATGGACGAGCATTTCCGCATCGCGCCCGTGCAGGAGAACCTGCCGGCGCTGCTGGGGCTGGTCGGCTGGTGGCATCGCGTGATCTGCGGCTACCCGGCTCGCGCCGTCATCCCTTATGACCAGCGCCTGTCCAGGCTGCCTGCCTATCTGCAGCAGCTCGACATGGAATCGAACGGCAAGAGCGTCACCCTCGAAGGCACGGCTGCGGCGACGCCGACCGGACCGCTGGTCTGGGGCGAGCCCGGCACCAACGGCCAGCATGCCTTCTTCCAGCTGCTGCATCAGGGCACCGATTTCATCCCGGTCGAGTTCCTCGCCGCGGCCATCGGCCACGAGCCCGATCTCAAGCATCAGCATGATCTGCTGCTCGCCAACTGCCTGGCGCAGTCGGAAGCGCTGATGAAGGGCCGCACGCTTGAGGAGGCCCGCGCCCAGATGCTGGCCAAGGGCATGAAGCCGGCCGAGGTCGACAAGATAGCCCCGCACCGCGTCTTCTCCGGCAACCGGCCCTCGGTGACCATCCTCTACCGCAAACTCGACCCGCGCACCTTCGGCCGGCTGATCGCGCTCTACGAGCACCGCGTCTTCGTCGAGGGTACGCTGTTCAACATCAACTCCTTCGACCAGTGGGGCGTCGAGCTTGGCAAGGAACTGGCCACCGGCCTTTTGCCTGTCGTGGAGGGCAAGGAAAGTGCCGCGAAGCGAGACGCATCGACCGCTGGCCTTGTGGGATTCATCCACCATTTGCGTGGCTCGGAGTGAAAAGTTTGGCAGACATCAAGGGAATATTGTTCGACAAGGATGGAACGCTTGTCGACTTCAACGCGACCTGGCTCGGCATTGCCGACTTCATGGCCATGGATGCGTCGGAAGGCGATCGCTGGAAAGCCGACAGGCTGCTGGCCGCTGCCGGTTTCGATTTCACCAACAAGCGCTTCAAGCCGGACTCGATCTTTGCGTCGGGCACCAATCTCGACGTCGTCGAATTGTGGTTCCCGCGCCTGTCCAACGAGGACCAGATGCTTGCGGTTGCCCGCTTCAACGAGATCACCTCGATGCAGGGCTCGGCAATGGCGGTGGCGCTGCCGGGCATCGTCGACACGCTGACGGCACTGCACAGGAAGTCCTACCGGCTTGGCGTTGCCACCAACGATTCGACCAGCGGTGCGGAAAAGACGCTGGTCACGCTTGGCGTCGCCCAATTGTTCGACGCGGCCTATGGCTACGACGCGGTGGCCAATCCGAAGCCGGCGCCCGACACCATCCTGGCCTTCAGCGATCTCACCGGCCTAAGGCCGGCGGAGATCGCCATGGTCGGCGATAACAGGCATGACCTCGAAATGGCGCGCGCCGGCGGCTGCGGGCTGGCGGTCGGCGTGCTCTCCGGCACCGGCACACGCGAATCGCTGTCCGGCATTGCCGACGTCGTTCTCGATTCGGTTGCCGATCTGCCTGACTTTCTCTCGGCGCGGGTCAAGGAGACGATCTGACTCCAACGCCGGGGCAAAATCAACTTGGACTTTCCCGCCAACGGCTGAGATCGGGTGGAAAGCGGGCAGATTTCGGGGAAGCAGCTCAGGAAAGCAGACATGCAGTCGCTCGCTTCTATGTCTGCCATGGGCCGAAAGCCGTCGTTTGAGGTTGTAGGCTGCCACTTGGGGGCACTACCCGCGTGGCAAAAATGGAGCGCGTTGCTAACATTCGGTCAGAGGGCGTGTCTGTAACCACATTCCTCAAAGCAGGCGGCATAGCCGTTAGCAAACAACTGCTCCGGATTTGTCGCGCCGCCCTTTCCGCCCACAACGGTGGGCACGGCCGGTGCACGATCCAGGAGGCCATCTTCGCTTCGGATGCGCCACTACGACCGCCATTGGCCGTACCCGCTGTCAGATCATGTTCGACATTCCGAGCGCAGTCAGCAGGTTGTTTTGAATGGGAGCGACGGCCTGATTCAGTCCCTCCACCCCGAAGTCCATGCCCTCTGGCATGACGACGGTGCGCAATGGGCGCCGTTCCGTAGCCTCGACTAGCCGTGCGATGGCGTCAGCCACCAACTGAGGGCGGGGTGGATTCGCAGGATCAAGTGCCTGGTCGGAGTTGTTTTTGATTTGGCCTGGGACCGACGCAACAGCGCCATATGTCGCCAATACCTGTTCGTCGGAGGGCGCTGGGCTGGATGGAAGCAGATTGCTCGGAAATGGCCCCGGTTCCACGATCACTGAGTCAACCCCGAAGCTGGACAGTTCATATCGATACGCCTCGGCTAGCGCTTCAAGCGCAAACTTGCTGGCGGAATAAACACCAAAGAACGGAACGATGACGCGCCCCATCAACGAGGTCACATGGATGAGGACGCCGCTACCCGCTGCACGCATATGTGGTAGTACGGCGCGATCGGCCCTTACAGCCCCAAAAAAATTCACGGCAAATTGCTGCTCGATGTCTGCCACCGTGTAGGCTTCGGTCAAGCCGACGAACATCGTGCCTGCGTTGTTGACGAGCGCATCGATTCTGCCGTGTTGCTTGACCACCCGATCGATCGCAGCGTTGACCGACGCTTCGTCCGTTACATCCATCTCAATGACCTGCAGGAGATGCCCTCCGGTTTTTGCAGCGTCGATTAGCTCGCTGCCGATTTGGCTGTTTTTGCCTTCGATGTCGCGCATGGTCGCGACCACCACGTGACCGCGCCTGGCGAGCTCCAAGGCGGTGAGCTTTCCAAAACCGCTGCTCGCCCCGGTAACAACTGCAACCTTACTGCTCATTTTCTCGATCCTCTCGCTTGCCCACCTAACGGGGCAAGCGAGATATATACAGACCTGTATGTATCTTGCAATGGGAAAATAGACAGACTATTCTGTTTCTACACCGAACGCGCACCGGCAGGCGAGAATGAAAACTTTGGATGTGAGTGAGTACCTCGACCTGGAATCGCGGTCGCTGGACGCCCTGGCTCCGCGACAGCGAATTCTGAAAACAGCGTCCGAGCTATTTTATCGGAACAGCATCCATACCGTGGGAATCGATCGCATCATCGCCGAGAGCGGCGTCGCAAAGATGACGTTCTATAAGCACTTCCCCTCGAAGGCCAATCTTGCAGCTACCTATCTGCGCCATAAAAGCGCGCTGTGGTTCGACATGCTGGCGACTGCGACTGAACAAGCTGGACCGGCACCGCTGGATCGCGTGCTGGCCATTTTCGACGCACTGAACGCGTCCTTTCAAGCGCCTACTTTTCGCGGCTGTCCTTTCGTTCGCGGGCTGGCCGAGTTCGGACCGGACGCGGAAACGCCAGAGGTGCAGGCAACGCTCGCAGCTTACTTCCATGACCTACGTAAGTTTGTCGCGTCGCTCGTCCAGCCCTTGAAGTTGAAAAATCAAGAGAGCGTGGTCGTTCAGATTCTCGCACTCATCCAGGGCTCGCTCGTGAACGCGCAAGCCATGCGGGGGGGCGTTGAACCGCTTGCAACGCGCGATGCGGCCAAGGTGCTGCTCGAGGCTGCGGTTCAGCGCGGCTGACTGTGCCTGCGGCGCCTAGTGGTCAGATCAGACGAAAAACGTGGCCACAGGCCGAGCGCGAGAATTCGGCGGCGAATAGAGCAAATTCGCCGCAACTCGATGAAGAAAAACTAAGTACGATCAATGAGGACAATCGATGCATATTCCAGCTAACAAATCGAGAGAAATAAATACTTTAGAGGGCACGATATGGAAATATTTCCTAAACAGCGAGGTAGGAATTTCATATCAGACACTGACGATGAGAAGCCCGCTAACAGGTCAGCACCTAAATAAGGAAACCAACGAGATATATTTCATTGTTAAAGGAACGGCCAAATTTATCGTTGGCGATAAGGAGTACGACGTGGGTGAGAAAGACGTCGTGGTCGTTGAAGCAGGCATTGCCCACTACATTGAAACCGGCGCGCTTACCTACCTAACTGTCACAAGGCCGGACTGGAAATTCGAGCAATATCAACACGTGGATTAGCGAGACGGTCAATGACGCCAGGGGCCACGGTTTCCCGTAAGGTTCATTCCTTCCAGAAATTTTCAGAGCATATGGAGTGCGAGGGTCCGTGGCGGTGGCCCAGTGTAAAGTGGCGCCCCAGTAACTGGCGAAGGTAGCGTGCCGCCCGCTTTATAGCGGGCGGCCGCAATCTACATCAAGCAGACAAAGACCGATTGGTTGCGACTGCGCCAGTTCGGGTGAACTCTACATCCGGCTTGGAGAACGACGCCATGATAGCGTCGCGGTTCAATGGAGCGCGTTTCCTGTCAGCGGCGGTGAGCGCAGCCTTGAGTTCGTCGGCGGTCAACTCAGTGCAATAGGCAGGAGTGCCCGGCTGCAGTCGCCAGGACTCTTCGAGAGTGCCCGCATCCACCGTATCGAAGCCGGTGACGCTGACGAGATCGGAGACAAGTGCTTTGGCTGCGGCGTCGTCACCCGAGATCGGGATCGCAATGCGACCTGGAACACCGGCCTCCAAGCCGGCCTCGGCTAAGGTTAGCGAGAGCAAGGCGTTCCAAGCCTTAACAAGGGGACGTCCGACTTGCGCGCTGGCCCAAACGGTCTCCGGCTTGCCGCTATCCACCTCGGAGATTTTGGTGTCACGGGCTGGATAGTAGTTGGATGTGTCTACCACGATTGCACCAGCAGGGGCGCCGGCAAGAACCGTTGCCAGGTCTGGGTTCTTGGCAAAGGGCACTGAGAGGATGACCACATCGGCATCTAGCACTGCCGCCTCTCTCTCAACGGCCTGGATGCCGGTGCCAGCAACTGTGTCCGCCAGACTTTCGGGGCCACGCGAGTTGGCCAGTTTCACCTGGTGGCCGGCGGCGTCCAGCTTCTTTGCGACCAGCGAGCCGATGTTGCCGGCCCCAATGATTCCGATTTTCATTTCATATCCTTTGGTTTTCAAATTTTGGCAGGGTGAGCGAAGTGATGAAGAGTGTCTCGCAGCGCCATGATCTCGTCCTCGGACATTTGACAGGCACTCTTTATCTTGCCGGAGATGCTCCAAACCGCGTCCTGGATGCTGCGAGCGGCAGGCGTGAGATCGACAAGGACCCGGCGTTCGTCCTCAGGATCGCGCATTCGCGTCACC
This sequence comes from Mesorhizobium sp. M7D.F.Ca.US.004.03.1.1, assembly GCF_003998635.1. Taxonomy (NCBI): domain Bacteria; kingdom Pseudomonadati; phylum Pseudomonadota; class Alphaproteobacteria; order Hyphomicrobiales; family Phyllobacteriaceae; genus Mesorhizobium; species Mesorhizobium sp. M7D.F.Ca.US.004.03.1.1. Next base: position 7,518 of record NZ_RZQG01000071.1, on the reverse strand, counting down.
ATCCCGCAGGTCTCGAGCCGCTTGAGCAATGGCGTGATCGTGCCGGTGTCCATGCCCAAAGCGTTTCCAAGATCACCGACGGTCCGAGGCGCGGACGTATAGAGCTCCAGCATCACAAGATACTGGGGAAAGGTCAGGCTCAGCGGATCGAGGAACGGCTTGTGCATGCGTGCCATCCGACCCGCCGCCCCGTAGAGGGCGAACGAGATTTGCATCCGAACCTGTTGTGATGGGCTTTTTTTAGGTGCCATACCGTAACCTAAAGAGACAAATTAGAGTTCACTGGTGAGCTAGTATCTAGCGCGCTAGATAATTATCCTTCTGGAGAATTGCAACCTCCCAGGTTCGACGCTGCTATGGCAGCTTCTCGCCAAGTCGAGCAGGTCCCGTTCCGAGGGCGGGCCAGCCGCGTCGGAGCCGTTTCCTACTTCAAGCCCAAACGGCGGGAATCAGGCGCAAAACGGCCAACGCGATGCCGCAGTCGAATGTCTGCTTTCAGGTAACGGCCAGCAACGTCGTTGCGGCAAAGATGGAGGTCGAATCCGGTCATTCCGAGTGACTGGGTTTTGATCTCAGCGCCAGCGGTCTTCCGCCTCAAAGGAAAACACACCGCTCGGCTTGGTCGCGGCACCCTTCGCATCGCCGAAATCCGGCACCCGGTATTCGGCGAGTAACCGTAGCCGCGACAGCGGCAGGTCGGTGCGGCGGGGATCGCCGACCAGCACTTCGATGCCGGCTGCCAGGCAGCGATCGAGGAACGGGATGACGCGCAGAGCGACCTCGCGGCCGTAGAACACGTCCCCTGCAAGCACGAGGTCGACGGCCGGCGGACGACCCGTGGTGATGTCCTTGTCGACAATGATGATCTCGACGCCGTTGGCTGCGGCATTGAGGCCGATCGCGGCTACGCCGTTGCGGTCGATCTCGGCGGCGATTACTTCGCGTGCCCCAGCTTTCGCGGCGGCGATGCCGACAAGGCCGGAACCGGCACCGAGGTCGAGCACGCGGCGACCCGCCACGGTCATCGGATGGTCGAGGACATAGCGCGCGAGCACGGCGCCGCCGGCCCATATATAGGCCCAGTAGGGCGGTTGTGGCTCCGGCACGTCTTCCGCATCGTCTTCGGGCTCGACGAGCCGCCTCAATCCGCTGCCGGGGTGAGCCGTGTAAAACTGGATTTCTGGGAGCGCAGGCACAGGGACAAGGCGCATGTTCGCCTTGATGAACGTCGCCGGGTCGAGGCGCGAGCACCGATCCGGTGCGTCGTTGTCGGCAAGATCGTCATCCACTATTCGCGCAGCGCTCGCCGCAGGATCTTGCCGACCGGTGTCTTCGGCAGTTCGGTGCGGAATTCGATGTATTTGGGCCGCTTGTAGCCAGTCAGGTTCTCGCGGCAAAAAGCGGTGAGCGCCTCTGCGGTGAGCGCGGGATCCTTCTTGACGACGAACAGTTTCGGCACCTCGCCCGAATGCTCATCCGGCACGCCGATCGCCGCCACTTCGAGCACGCCCGGATGCATCGCCACGACTTCCTCGAGTTCGTTCGGATAGACGTTGAAGCCCGAGACCAGGATCATGTCCTTCTTGCGGTCGACGATCTTGGTGTAGCCGCGCTCGTCCATGAAGCCCATGTCGCCGGATTTGAAGTAGCCGTCCTTGGTCATCACCTTGGCGGTCTCATCAGGCCGGTTCCAGTAGCCCGCCATCACTTGCGGTCCCCGGATGCAGATTTCGCCGACCTCGCCGAGCGGCAGGTTGTTGCCGTCATCGTCGCGGATGGCGATCTCCGTCGAGGGCAGCGGCAGGCCGATCGTGCCGGTGAAGTCGCCGGCGCTGAATTTGTTGGCGGTGGCCACCGGCGAGGTTTCCGAGAGGCCGTAGCCTTCGGTGACCGGACAGCCGGTCAGCGCCTTCCAACGTTCGGCGACGCCTCTCTGCACTGCCATGCCGCCGCCCAGCGTCAGCACCAGCGGCTTGAAGTCGAGCTTGCGGAAATCCTCATTGTTGAGCAACGCGTTGAACAGCGTGTTGAGGCCCGGAAAGATGTGTACCGGATATTTCTGCAGTTCCTTGACGAAGCCGGGAATGTCGCGCGGGTTGGGAATGAGCACATTGCGGGCGCCCTGCTGCATGCCCATCAGCGCGTTCACCGTCAGCGCGAAGATATGATAGAGCGGCAGTGCGCAGATGAAGTTGGGGTGCGCCGGTTTCGGCTTGATCGTATAGGCGTCCTCCATCCACTGCGCGTTCTGCGCGACATTGGCGAGAACGTTGCTGTGCAACAGCGTGGCACCCTTCGAGACGCCCGTGGTGCCGCCTGTGTATTGCAGGAAGGCGACATCGTCGGCTGCCACCTTGACCGGCTTGAAAGTCGCGCCGGCGCCGGCCTTCAAGGCCGCGTTGAACTTGACATGGCCGGGCAGAGACCAGGCCGGCACCATCTTCTTTACGCGGCGCACGACGAAATTGACGATGGTGCCTTTCAGGCCGCCGAGCATGTCGCCCATCGCGGCGACCACCACATGCTTGACCGCCGTCCTGGCGATCACCGCCTGCAAGGTATTGGCAAAGTTCTCCAGGATGACGATGGCTTGCGCACCGGAGTCCTTCAGCTGATGTTCGAGCTCGCGCGGCGTGTAGAGCGGATTGATGTTCACCACGACATAGCCGGCGCGCAAGACGGCCATCATGGCTACCGGATATTGCAGCACATTCGGCATCATCAGCGCGATGCGCGCACCGTTCTGAAGGCCTTTCGATTGCAGGTAGGCGCCGAAGGCCGCCGACAGCCGCTCGACATCGGTGTAGCTGATGGACTTGTCCATGCAGGTAAAGGCTGGTTGCGCGGAAAATTGCTTGCAGGCGCCAACCAGGAAATCGCCGATCGAACTGTAGGGCAAGGGACCAATTTCGGCCGCCACGTTTTTCGGATAGCTCTTGAGCCACGGCTTTTCCGGCAGTCCCGCGGCCAGCGCCGTCAGTGCTTTCGGCAATCGCTTCGCGGCAGCCTCGGCAGGCTTGGCTGCCGGTGGCGCCTTTGTCGCCGCTACCGCCTTCGCCGCCGGCTTGACGGCGGCGGGCTTTGCCGCGGACGCTGTCTTTCCGGCAGCAGTCTTGGCCGGGGCTTTGGCCGCCGGCTTTGCGCTTGCCTTTGCTGGCACGCTGGCCGCCTTCAGCTTGGTCGCGGCAGCTTCGGCAACTGGCGCTTTCGGCTTGACCTTGCCGGCTGCCTTTGGAGCCGCCTTGGCCCCCGCTTTCGCCGGCGCCGTCGTCCTTGATGCTTTTGCCACCCGTTACCTCCCTCGACAATTCTTGTTCGTCTGCGTTGCGCTCGCCCCTGAATTGACAGAGACGTCCTCCGCTGCTGCCGCTATATCATCTATGTATTGCCTCCATTGGTGACCGTGCAAGTCTTGCCCTTGCGGCAAGGCGGCGAAAGATTTGCCGTCCAAAATCTTTCCAGCGGCCGACACTCTCCCCTGTGTCCCGGCCTGTGTCCCGGTGCATCCTCGGCTGCTCGGAAGAGCGCGCGGCATCGATATCGTCAAATCGGCGATCAATAAAAAAATGCGGTCGTTAATAATAGCGTGAATGGAAAAAACTGCTAATTTTTTCTGCCATTTAGCAAAATCGCGGATTTTTTTCCTGCTTCCCGCGGGGTAAGCAAACGGGGTGTTCCAAAGCCGGAAAAACGGTGCTTATATGCGCGCTTCGCGAGCCTGATAGAGGGGCTTGGAAGAACATCAGGGAGTGCTCAATGAAGAAGAAACTGACTTTTGCAGCCGCGTTGCTGGCTGCAAGCGTCCTGGGCGGCGTGGCCAACGCGAAAACTCTGGTCTATTGCGCGGAAGCTTCGCCTGAGGGTTTCGACCCGGCGCCGTATACCGCAGGCCAGACGTTCGACGCGTCGTCGCGCACCGTCTTCAACCGCCTTGTCGAATTCGATCACGGCAAAACAACGACCTCGCCGGGCCTGGCTGAAAGCTGGACGATCTCCGACGATGGCAAGGAATACGTCTTCAAGCTGCGCAAGGGCGTCAAGTTCGCCGCCACCGACTATTTCACCCCGACGCGCGACTTCAACGCCGACGACGTGGTGTTCTCTTTCGAGCGTCAGGTCGACAAGGCTGGCCCGTGGTTCCAGTACATCCCGGGCATTGCCTACCAGTATTACAATGACCAGTTCGGCGACAACATCACCAAGGTCGAGAAGGTCGATGACCTGACGGTGAAGTTCACCCTCAAGGAGCCGGCAATCACCTTCATTCCGACGCTGGGCATGGACTTCGCCTCGGTCGTCTCCAAGGAATATGCCGACAAGCTGCAGGCGGACAAGACACCTGAACTCTTCAACCAGAAGCCGATCGGCACCGGCCCGTTCATCTTCGTCGACTACCAGACCGACGCGGCCATCCGCTACAAGGCCAACCCGGACTATTGGGGCGGCAAGCAGAAGATCGACGATCTGGTCTTCGCCATCACCACCGATCCAGCGGTGCGTGCGCAGAAGCTCAAGGCTGGCGAATGCAACATCATGTCATACCCGGCACCGGCCGACATCGCCGGCCTGCAGGCTGAAGCCAGCCTGAAGGTCGACGAGCAGGAAGGCCTCAATGTCGGTGCGCTGATGTACAACACCCAGCAGAAGCCGTTCGACGACGTGCGCGTCCGCAAGGCGCTCAACATGGCCATCAACAAGAAGGCTATCATCGACGCCGTCTTCCAGGGTGCCGGCCAGGTGGCGGTTAATCCGATCCCGCCGACCATGTGGTCCTACAACAAGGAAGTGAAGGACGATCCGTACGATCCGGATGCATCCAAGAAGCTGCTCGAAGAAGCCGGCGTCAAGGACCTCAAGATGAACGTCTGGGCCATGCCGGTGTCGCGCCCGTACATGCCGAACGCGCGCCGCACCGCCGAACTGATCCAGTCGGACTTCGCCAAGGTCGGCGTCACCGTCAACATCGTCAGCTACGATTGGGGTGAATACCTCAAGCGCGCTTCCGCGGTCGATCACGATGGCGCCGTCATCGTCGGCTGGACCGGCGACAATGGCGATCCGGACAACTTCCTCGGCGTGCTCCTGAGCTGCGCTTCCGTCGGTTCGAACAACCGCGCGGAATGGTGCAACAAGGACTTCGACGCGCTCATCAATAAGGCCAAGACCGTTTCGGATCAGGCCGAGCGCACCAAGCTCTATGAACAGGCACAGGTCATCTTCAAGGAACAGGCACCCTGGGCGACGCTCGCTCACTCCAAGGTGTTCATGCCGATGCAGAAGACCGTCACCGGCTTTGCGATGGATCCGCTCGGTATCCATCGCTTCGACGGCGTCGATATCGCCGAATAAGGTTGCGAAACGGGGGCGTCGCCATGTGGTGACGCCCCCACTCGCCCGCCATGCTGCGCTATATCCTCGGCAAGCTCGCCCTCATCATCCCGACCTTCATCGGGATAACCATCCTCGCCTTTGGCTTCGTGCGCATCCTGCCCGGTGATCCGGTGCTGGTGCTTGCGGGCGAACGCGGCCTGTCGCCCGAACGTCACACGGCGCTGATGCACCAGTTCGGTTTCGACCTGCCGATATGGCAACAATACCTGACCTATCTGACGAACATCCTCAGCGGTGATTTCGGCACCTCGTTTTCCACCAAGACGCCGGTGCTCAAGGACTTCCTGGTGCGCTTCCCGGCAACGGTCGAGCTCGCCATCTTTGCCATGATCTTTGCCGTCTTCCTGGGTGTCGCCGCCGGCATCTTCGCCGCCATTCGCCGCGGCTCCTGGTTCGATCAGCTGACCATGGGCACGGCGCTGGCAGGCTATTCCATGCCGATCTTCTGGTGGGGTCTGCTGCTGATCATCGTGTTCTCCGGCACGCTGCACTGGACACCGGTTTCCGGCCGCATCGACCTTCTCTACTTCTTCAAGCCGGTGACAGGCTTCATGACCATCGATTCCCTGATCTCCGGACAGAAGGGCGCCTTCCGTTCGGCACTGTCACACCTTGTTCTTCCAACCATCGTGCTCGGCACCATCCCGCTCGCGGTCATCGCCAGGCAGACGCGGTCGGCCATGCTCGAAGTGCTTGGCGAAGACTATGTGCGCACCGCGCGCGCCAAGGGCCTGACCCCGTTCCGGGTGGTCGGCCTGCATGCCTTCCGCAACGCGCTGATCCCGGTCGTCACCACCATCGGCCTCCAGGTCGGCACGCTTTTGACCGGCGCCATCCTGACCGAGAGCATCTTCTCCTGGCCCGGCATCGGCAAATGGATGATCGACGCCATTTCCAAGCGCGACTATTTCACCGTGCAGGGCGGGTTGCTTTTGATTGCGCTGATCGTCATGTCGGTGAACCTGATCGTCGACGTGCTCTACGCCGTCATCAACCCACGCATCCGGGCCAACTGACATGAGCAACGAAGGCCCAGCCACCATCGAAGCCGCGACCGTCGTCAAGCAGCAGGACGCAAGGCTGCAGATGTTCGGCGAGTTCTGGCACTACTTCTCCGTCAACAAGGGCGCGGTGATCGGGCTCTTCGTCTTTGCGCTGCTGATCCTGATCGCCATCTTCGCGCCGTTGCTGGCACCGCATTCGCCGGACGATCAGTTCCGCGACTTCTTCCTGACGCCGCCGGCCTGGCAGGAGGGCGGCAACGCGCAGTTCCTGCTCGGCACCGACGCCGTCGGTCGCGATATGCTGTCGCGGCTGATCTACGGCTCGCGTTTCTCGCTCGCCATCGCCTTCGTCGTCGTCACCACCGCGCTGATCTCCGGCGTCATCCTCGGCCTGCTCGCCGGCTACTGCCGCGGCTGGGTCGACACGCTGATCATGCGCATCATGGACATCATCCTGGCCTTCCCGTCGCTGCTGCTGGCCCTGGTGCTGGTGGCGGTGCTTGGCCCCGGCCTCGTCAACGCCATGATCGCCATCGCCTTCGTGCTGCAGCCGCATTTCGCCCGGCTCACCCGCGCCGCCGTAATGGCCGAGAAGACCCGCGAATACGTCGTCTCCGCCAAGGTCGCCGGCGCCAGCCATCTCAGGCTGATGCTGGTCACCATCCTGCCCAACTGCATCGCGCCGCTGATCGTGCAGGCGACGCTGTCCTTCTCCAACGCCATTCTCGAGGCGGCCGCCCTTGGCTTCCTCGGCATGGGCGCACAGCCTCCGACGCCGGAATGGGGCACCATGCTGGCCGAGGCGCGCGAGTTCATCCTGCGCGCCTGGTGGGTCGTGACCTTCCCCGGCCTCGCCATCCTGATCACCGTCTTCGCCATCAATTTGATCGGCGACGGCCTGCGCGACGCGCTCGACCCCAAGCTGAAGAGGTCGTGAGAATGCCTCTGCTCGAGATCAAGAACCTCACCGTCTCCTTCGACACCGCGGCCGGACCGTTCATGGCCGTGCAGGGCATCGACCTGTCGATCGAGCCGCGCGAAGTGCTGGCGATCGTCGGCGAGTCCGGTTCCGGCAAGTCGGTGGCGATGCTGGCGGTGATGGGCCTGTTGCCCAACACCGCCA
>NZ_RZQG01000719.1:0-3141 GCF_003998635.1 Mesorhizobium sp. M7D.F.Ca.US.004.03.1.1 | reverse complement strand
GCATCGACCCCTCGCCGGTTGTGGCACTCAACCGCGCCGCGGCCATAGGCATGCGCGACGGCCCGCAGGCCGGACTGGCGGCAATCGAGACGGTCATGGGACAAGGCGGGCTGGACGGCTACCATCTGGCTTATGCCGCACAGGCAGACATGCAGCGCAGGCTTGGCTTGACCGACGCGGCAAAGACCTCCTACCGGCGGGCGCTTGAGCTGACCCGGCAACCGGCGGAACGCCGGTTCATCGAGGGGCGCCTCAATCAGCTTTGAACGGAGTGGCTGCACAGGAAACCAGTGCTTGTTTTCCTGTTTTGTTCTCCCTATAGACGCGCTACATTCGTTCTTTCGATTCGAGTCAATTGTGATTCTTTCCACTGAAAAATCTTGGCTGTGAATCGCGGGTATCAAAGCTCATTGGACAGGCACTGGTGCAGATAAGTCAGCATGGACTTGTCACGTTCTGATATCGAGAAGCCGGGATCGAAATCGGGGACATCATGGCAGAAGCAGCGCGAAAATTCGGCGTGGCGGAAACACCGCTTTATCGTGAAGCGCCAAACAATATCGAGGCCGAGCAGGCGCTGCTCGGCGCCATCCTCGTCAACAACGATGCCTTCTACCGCGTCTCGGACTTCCTCAAGGCCAGCCATTTCTATGAGCCGCTGCACCGCAAGATCTTTGAGGTGGCGTCCGAGTTCATCCGCATGGGCAAGGTCGCGACGCCGATCACGCTGAAAACCTTCCTGCCGGCCGACGAGAAGGTCGGCGACATGACGATGGCGCAATATGTCGTGCGGCTGGCGGTCGAGGCCGTGACCGTCGTCAACGCCACCGATTATGGCCGCGCCATCTATGATCTCGCCACGCGCCGGGCGCTGATCACCGTCGGCGAGGACATGGTCAACATCGCCTATGACGCGCCGGTCGACATGGCGCCCGGCGAGCAGATCGAGGATGCCGAGCGGCGGCTATTCGAGCTGGCCGAAAACGGCCGTTACGATGGCGGTTTCGAAAGTTTTTCCGATGCATTGAAGAACGCCGTCGACATGGCCAGCGCGGCCTATATGCGCGATGGCCACCTGTCCGGCATTGCCACCGGCCTGCGCGATCTCGACCACCGCATGGGCGGCCTGCAGCCATCGGATTTGATCATCATCGCCGGCCGCCCGGGCATGGGCAAGACGTCGCTGGCCACCAACATCGCCTACAACATCGCGGCCGCCTATGAGCCTGCCCAGCAGGCCGACGGCTCCGTCAAGGCGGCCAATGGCGGCGTCGTCGGCTTCTTCTCGCTCGAAATGTCGTCGGAGCAGTTGGCCACCCGCATCATCTCCGAGCAGACCGAGATTCCATCCTCGAAAATCAGGCGCGGCGACCTGACGGAAGCCGATTTCGGCAAGCTTGTCGCCTACACGCAAGAGAACCACAAGCGCCCTCTCTATATTGACCAGACGGGCGGTATTTCTATCGCCCAGCTTGCGGCGCGCGCGCGCCGCCTCAAGCGCCAGCGCGGGCTGGATTTGATGGTCATCGACTATATCCAGCTGATGCAGGGTTCATCCGCCAAGGCGTCGCAAAACCGCGTCCAGGAAATCACCGAGATCACCACCGGATTGAAGGCGCTGGGCAAGGAGCTTGGCGTGCCGATCATCGCCCTCTCACAGCTCTCGCGTCAGGTCGAAAGCCGCGACGACAAGCATCCGCAACTGTCCGACCTGCGCGAATCGGGCTCGATCGAGCAGGACGCCGACGTGGTGCTGTTCGTGTATCGCGAGGAATACTACATCAAGAACAAGGAGCCGGAGAGAGGCACGCCGGAGCACCTCGCCTGGGAAACAAAGATGGTCGAGGTCCAGGGCAAGGCCGAAGTGATCATAGCCAAGCAGCGCCATGGCCCGACCGGCACCGTCAGCCTTGCCTTCCAGGGCGAGTTCACCCGCTTCTCCGACCTTGCCGAGGAGCATCACCTGCCGGAAAGGTTCGAGTAGCTTTTTGACCTACCCCAGCCCACTTCGCCCAGGCCATTTTCAAGCGGCATCCCTCTGATGGCCAAGTCGCGTGTTCAGTTCATCTGCCAGAGTTGCGGATCGGTGCATCAGCGCTGGGCCGGCAAATGCGATGCCTGCGGCGAGTGGAACACGCTGGTCGAGGAAGGCACGTCGGGCGGCATCGGCTCGGGTCCGGCCAACACGCGCAACGCCCGCAAGGGCCGCGCGGTGGTGCTGACCACGCTGTCCGGCGACATCGAGGACGCGCCGCGCATCATCTCGGGCATCGGCGAGCTCGATCGCGCCACCGGCGGTGGTTTCGTGCGTGGCTCGGCGCTGCTGGTCGGCGGCGATCCCGGCATCGGCAAATCAACGCTGCTCACCCAGGCGGCCGCCGCACTGGCGTCAAAAGGCCACCGCATCGTCTATGTCTCGGGCGAAGAGGCGGTCGCGCAGATCAGGCTGCGGGCGCAGCGGCTTGGCGTCGCCTCCTCTCCGGTCGAACTTGCCGCCGAGACCAATGTCGAAGACATCCTCGCCACAATAGCCGATGGCAAACGGCCTGACCTCGTCATCCTGGATTCGATCCAGACGCTGTGGACCGACCTTGCCGATTCGGCGCCGGGCACCGTCACCCAGGTGCGTGCCGCCGCGCAGGCGATGATCCGCTACGCGAAATCCACAGGGGCGGCGATCGTGCTGGTCGGCCATGTCACCAAGGAAGGCCAGATCGCAGGGCCGCGTGTCGTCGAGCACATGGTCGACGCCGTGCTCTACTTCGAAGGTGAAGGCGGGCATCATTACCGTATCCTGCGCACGGTGAAGAACCGTTTTGGACCGACCGACGAGATCGGCGTCTTCGAAATGTCGGACAAGGGCCTGCGCGAGGTCGCCAACCCGTCCGAGCTTTTCCTTGGCGAACGCCATGCCAAATCGCCCGGTGCTGCGGTTTTCGCCGGCATGGAGGGCACAAGGCCGGTGCTGGTCGAGATCCAGGCGCTGGTCGCGCCCTCCTCGCTCGGCACGCCACGCCGCGCCGTCGTCGGCTGGGACGGCGCCCGGCTGTCGATGATCCTGGCGGTTCTCGAAGCCCATTGCGGGGTCCGCTTCGGCAGCCACGATGTCTATCTCAACGTCGCTGGCGGCTACCGCCTCTC
>NZ_RZQG01000718.1:0-3152 GCF_003998635.1 Mesorhizobium sp. M7D.F.Ca.US.004.03.1.1 | reverse complement strand
TCACCCGACGGGGCATTCTCCGGCGTGGTTGCCGCATCGAGGATCCGCGCCGTCTCGAAAGAGGAGGCGCGCAGCGACGCCAACCGGGCAAGGCCCGGCTCCATGATCAGGCGCAATTCCAGAACCTCGATCGGGTTGGTTACCCTGACCAGTTCCTCGCCATATCTCGGAAGGGCGGTCGGCGCCCGCCTGGCGCGTGCTGGCTTGAGATCGCCTGAATGGCGCAGCACTTCAAGCGCCTTGCGAAGCTGATGGCGCTTTACGCTCAGATGTTCCGCAAGATCGCGCTCGGACGGAAGCTTGCCGCCGCCCTGCTGCAACTGGCGGACCGCGGCAATGATGTCGTCGAGATCCGATGGTCCGACCTGCGGCTCGAATGCGCTCAAAACCAAATCTCCTGTCCGATCGGCAGACCGCCGACTCAACGTCCTGACATCATATTGTGACACGAAAACCTGTTCGACGGCACTCAACCAATTCAACCAATCTACAACTGTACGCAATGGTTGACAACACCAGTTGCGCGATGGTTGACTGCCTTCGTCGACGGTTGCCATCGCGGCGGGCCGTCTTTCTCCCGAGGATCACGCATGCCGGCTGGCGAAACCTTTGACTACGTCATTGTCGGTGCGGGATCGGCCGGCTGCGTGCTGGCGAACCGGTTGAGCGAAGACCCCGCGGTGTCGGTGCTTCTGCTGGAGGCGGGGGATTGGGACCGCGATCCGATGATCCACATCCCGCTCGGCTGGGGCAAGATACTGACCGAGCGCCGCCACGACTGGATGTATTTCTGCGAGCCCGAGGCCAATGTCGGCGGACGCAAGGTCGAATGCGCGCGCGGCAAGGTCATCGGCGGCTCTTCCTCCACCAATGCCATGGCGTATGTACGCGGCAATCGCGGCGATTACGATCGCTGGGCGGCAAGCGGCCTGACGGACTGGTCGTTCGACAAGGTGCTGCCCTACTTCAAGAAGCAGGAGCGCTGGGAGGCGGGCGAAAGCCGGTATCGTGGCGGCAGCGGGCCGCTGAACACCCAGTTCTGCCGCTACAAGGATGAACTGATCGATGCCTTCGCCACGGCCAGCCGTGATGCCGGATACCCGCAGACCGACGACTACAACGGCGCCATACAAGAAGGCTTCGGCCGCCTGCAGATGACAATTGCGAACGGCCGGCGCTGCTCGACCGCGACCGCCTATCTGCGGCCCGCCATGCGCCGCGGCAACGTCAGGGTGCTAACCGGCGCGATGGCGACGAAGATCCTGCTGAAGGATGGGCGCGCAACGGGCGTTGCCTATGCCAGAGGCGGGGCGAGCCATGAAGTTCTGGCACGGCGCGAGGTTCTGCTTGCCGGCGGCGTCATCAACACGCCGCAACTGATGATGCTGTCGGGCATAGGCGATAGCGGCGAACTCGCGGCGCATGGCATCGAGACAAAGGTTGATCGTGCGCAGGTCGGCAAGAATTTGCAGGACCATGTTTCGGTCATCCTGATGTATCGACGCAAACAGCCGGGACCGTTTCTCAAGATGATGCGGGCCGATCGTATCGGGCTGGATTTCGTCAAGACCTATCTCACCGGAAAGGGCTTTTCAGGAGATGTGCCTGGCGGCGTCGTGGCATTCCTGAAAAGCGATGCAAGCCGGCCGCTGCCGGACGTACAGCTGCTTTTCACCGCCGCACCGCTTGGGGCATGGCCTTACATGTCGCCCTTCAAGGCGCCGTTCGCCGACGGCTTTGCGACCCGTATCGTTGCCGTGCAGCCGGAGAGCCGCGGCAGCGTCAAGCTGGCATCGAGCGATCCGGTCGCCGCGCCGCTGATCCACCAGAACTTCCTGTCCTCGCAGCGCGACTGGCAGTCGCTTCGCGCCGGTTTTCGTGTTGCGCGCAACCTTGCCAGCCAGCCGTCCATGGGCCCGTTCGTTGGCGCGGAATTCTTCCCCGGCCCGAAATGCGAGAGCGACGAAGAGGTCGACGAGCATATCCGCAAGACCTCGATCACCGTGCATCATCCGGCCGGCACGTGCCGTATGGGTGTCGATGCGGAGTCGGTGGTCGATCCGGAATTGCGGGTGCGGGGCGTTGCCGGACTTCGTGTCGTGGACGCCTCCGTGATGCCGGATCTCGTCTGCGGCAACATCAATGCGGCGGTCATCATGATCGCCGAAAAGGCCGTGGATCTGATCCGCAGCCGCGCTCAACAGAGCGTGGCGGCCTGATAGCGGTCGCCGGCATGCAACCAAAATCTTTTGGTTGAGATAAAAATCTGTGTTGGTTGGACTGCCGCGTGAGCCTGCGCGGCCGTGGCGGGTAGGCTTCATTACGCCTTTCTGAGTGCATTTTGTGCGAATTTTGGCCATTTCTGCCCATTTTTAGGCATTTGCCTGCCGAAAATGCATCTCAACCAAAAACTTATAAATTTCGCAATTTGGGGATTGTCGAGCAAAACCAATGCGAATACGGTTGAGTTGGTTAGAAGCATTTTCTTCGTGACGAGAGGTCCGATATGTCCCTGGCGCAACCAGCTAACGATGTGCTCACCAACAAGAAGGCAGCACTCAAGGGCCTCTATGACGCCCTCTACGCGAAAAACATGTTTCCGTTCTGGGCGACGTCGGAAGGCGTCGACCATGACGAGATCAAGCAGCTGATGGCGACGTCGAAGGCCGTTCCCTTCGTGTGGTCCTATTCGGACATCGAGCCGCTGCTGCAGCGTGCCGCCGAACTGGTGACCATGGACGACAGCGAGCGCCGTTCGCTGATCCTGGTCAATCCTGGACTTGCACCCAAGCGTGCATCGGTCAGCACCATGTACACCGCCTACCGCCTGAATGATCCCGACGAGATCATGCCGCCGCACAAGCACTCGCCGAGCGCCATTCGCTTCGGCCTGACCGGCAAGGGCAACTTCACCGGCGTCGAGGGCGAAGACGTGGTCTTCGGCCCGGGCGACATGGTGCTGACGCCCAACGACGCCTGGCACAATCATGGCACCGTGGGCGGCGAGCAGGCAGTCAACCTGTCGGTGCTCGACCTGCCGCTGGTCGAAACGCTGCATGCCGTCCATTTCGACCACAAATACACCGAGATGGTCGACGGCAAGGAAGTCGAGAAGAAGGTGCAGACCGCCCGCTATCCGAGCGACTACTCAC
>NZ_RZQG01000717.1:0-3152 GCF_003998635.1 Mesorhizobium sp. M7D.F.Ca.US.004.03.1.1 | reverse complement strand
CAGGGTGATCATCCGCACCAGCCGCGAGCCGCGCCCATGGTGCCGGTCGAGATCACCTCCATCGCGCCGTCGACGGTGGCGATCAATTTGTTCTTCTTCATGCTGCTGCCGCTGATCTGGCTGGTGATGGCGGCGCTGATCTATGGCTATGACGTGCGCGACGATGCTGCGCTGATGCGGGTGCATGGCCGGCTGGAGCGCGCCGGCCAGCGCTATGCCGGCCTGCCGAAATTCCTGCGCGATTTCGTCGAGCATTTCATTGCGGGCTATCGCTCGCGTTATCTGCCGATCGCCAACGGGGTGCGGCTCACGGTCAGCTCCAGCCTCATGCTGTTGTGCACGCTGGTCGTCGGCTACCGCTTGCTCGACTGGGGCGCTGCGTGGCCATGGCTCGGTGCGACGCGGCTGATCGGTCCGCACGAGCTCGACGTCTGGCAGATTTTTTCGCACGGCGTGACGCTGCTGTTCGGCAGCCCGTTCCAGGATTCCTCCACCGGCGTCCTGATCGAGCCGCTGCGCATATGCTTTCTCGCCGCCGCGCTGGAGACGGCGTTTTCGATGGCGAAGGGGGCGGGGGCGATTGGTGAGGTGGCTAAATAGCTGGCGAGGAACCCAGGCCCTGGACGGCTCACTTCGGCGGCCTCTGAAAACGCAAATACCACGGCCGCTCGCTACCCAGCCCAACGGCTGGGCGGATGGTCTTGACGGCATCTTCGGGCACGATGAAGGTTTCGCCGACGGTGATGACGTCGCCTTTCTTGGCGCCGGAGAAGATCGCCGAGGTGCAGTTCATCACGCCATCCGGCAGGCTGACGCCGGAGATGAAATCCGGCAGCCAGCGGCGGCCGGTGGCATCGGTCAGCATCAATTTGCAGCCCAGCCACTGCTTTTGCAGATCGGGATCGCCGACCGTGACGGCGAAGGTGGCGATGACGGCGAAGGCGTGCTCAGGCAAGCGGCCGGCCTTGCCGCCGCGCAAATCGGCCAGCCGCCAGTCGCTGCCGCCGAACGGCATGGACTGGCCGAAGTCGACATCCCTGGCGACGAGGTCTTCGCCGTGCAGCCATTCGCGGACGCTGTCATAGCTTATCTCGGCCAGCGTCAGCGGCAGCAGGATGGCGAGTGCGCCAAAACCGCGCCGGCGCCATTTTGTCTCGGCCTGCCGGGCGTCGCCGGCTGGTTCGATGTCGGTCGAGACGGCGCTCATGACTTGCCTTGAACTGATGGCACAGCAGCGTCGAGATCGTATTGCGGCAAGATCTCTGCCGGCTGGCCATCGGCGCTGGTCGGCAATGCGTCGAGGCTGATGCGGGCCTGGGCGTCGAGCGGAGCGAACTGGCGCGCAGCGACCAGCAGGCTGGCGCCGCGGATCTGGTCCGGCGGCACTTCGAATACGAACAGGCCGTTTCTTTCCAAACCCGGATCGACGGCATGTGGCGGCATGTCCTGGCGAAAGCTGAGCCGCTCCGTCTGGTGGTAGCGCAGGCCGGTCCGGCCTTGCCAGGTGCCGTCGGCGACCGTGGTGGAGGTGCTGGTGGCGGTGAGATTGGTCGTCACCACCGCCCACAGGCCGCTCGTGGTCAGCACCCTGGTCTGGCCGAACTGGTCGGTCCTCAGCGTGCGGGCGAAGACCACTTTGTCGAGGCGGACATCGAAGCTGCGCGCCCGCACCGTGTCGTGCATGGCGCCATCGATCGGGATAGGCGCAGTGAGCTCGGCATAATGCGGCTTCGACACCTGCATGCCGTAGCTCAGCGCCACGGTGGCGGCGACGATCAGGAGATTGCCGATGGCTCGGATCTTCATGAGCCGGTTCCCAGTGAGTCTGTCGGCAGGTCGGCGACCGGCAAGGTGACGGTGCCGAGCCGGGTGGGATTGAACCAGCCGGGTGTGCCGTAAAGATTGTCGCGCGGCTTGAAGATTTCGGCGGTGATGCCGAAGCTGAGATTTGCCGGTACGATGGCGTCACCGGCAAGTGGCCAGACATAGGCCATGCGCTCGGTCATGCCGGGATGCAGTTCCGGCGTCAGCGTCTGATCGCGGGTCAGCGCGATCATCGGCAGGCCGTCAGGCAAAGCGAGGCCGTCCGGCGTGAAGACATTGAAATAGGCCTTGTCGGATTGCGCAGTGCGGTTGGTCATGTCGGCCTCCAGCACGAGCGCCTTCTGGCCGGGCTTCAGCGGCACGCCATAGACCTTGGCGCGGCTGACATAGGCGCGCACCGGCTGGACCCGCCAGCGCCCGGCATCGATGGCGGCATCGGGCGGCAATTGCGGCGGCGCGTGAGCGGGCAGGGCGCCGAAGGCCCCCATCAGGCCGGCGACGAACAGGGCGGCGATGGTTCCGGCGCCGGCCGTTATCCAGGTCTGAAATCTGCTACGGGCAGTCTTGAACATTCCAAACTATGCACGTCGAACGATCAGCCACCCGGGTGCACTCTAGAAAGAAAAAACGGCTGATGGAACCCGCAATTGGCTGGTCCAGCCCTCGCGCCGCTTCCCTTGCCCAGAGCCTGTGGCCATGGCGGCGGAAGTAGCGCGCCACCAGGCGCTGCTGCTTGGCCCTGATCAGGTCGGGCAGGCGCCGCTCCTGACGCCAGCGCGGCATGTTGCGCCAGCAGGCGATGACGCGGGCGGCATCCTCGATGGCTTCCTCAGCCGACAGTGCCGGGCCGATCGCCGCCAAGAACAGCGCCTCCGACTGCTTCAGCTCGTCGATCACCGCCTTGCGCCTGACATGATCCTGACGGGCGTGGGTGATGCCGTTGCGGCGGATGGCTTCGAAGGCTTCGAGGAGGGCAGGGCTGTCGCCGGTGTAACCGCAGGCGCGGGCGAAATCGGCGGCGTCCATCGTCACTCCCGGGCTTGATGTGGCGGTGGGTTTGAGTCCCCGACTCACACTTGCGAGTTGATATAAGCATAACTCAAACATTGGTAGAAGAAAAACTTTTGGGACTGTTTGGAAACTGCGACTCGACTCCCGGCGCAAAACGCAGGAATATGCGAACAAATCAGGAACAAAAGGCGAGGAGGGGCGATGGCATTGCCGGGCAGGGAACCAGTGATCGCGCACGTCGCCTCGATCTCGGTCGAGTGCGCCGATTGCGGCCGCAACCGTTGGTGGCGGCCCGATCAGCTGAAGCGGTTCGGGGT
>NZ_RZQG01000716.1:0-3157 GCF_003998635.1 Mesorhizobium sp. M7D.F.Ca.US.004.03.1.1 | reverse complement strand
GATGTGCCTGTGGTGCTGGTCGGCGACATCGATCGCGGCGGCGTCATCGCCTCAGTTGCCGGAACGCATCTGATCTTGCCGGAAGAAGACCGGCGCATGATCGTCGGCTACCTCATCAACAAGTTTCGCGGCGACGTTTCCCTGTTCGACGACGGCATCAGGTCGATCGAGAAATTCACGGGCTGGCGCTGTTTTGGCGTCGTTCCGTGGCTGAAGGCGGCGGCACGCCTTCCTTCGGAAGATTCGGTGGTGCTGGAACGGCTGGCGTCCGGCGAAGCGCGCGCATTGAAGGTGGCCGTGCCGGTGCTTGGCCGTATCGCCAATTTCGACGATCTCGACCCGCTCAAGGCCGAACCGCAGGTCGAGGTGGTGTTCGTGCCGCCGGGAAAGTCGCTGCCCGCCGATGCCGGGCTGGTGGTCATTCCAGGCTCGAAGTCGACGATCGGCGATCTCCTGAAATTCCGCGAGAACGGTTGGGACCGCGACCTTCTTGCCCATCGCACGCGCGGCGGCCATGTCGTCGGCATTTGCGGCGGCTTCCAGATGCTCGGCCGTATCGTGCGCGACCCCGACGGCATCGAAGGCAGCGTCACCGAGGCCGAAGGGCTTGGCCTGCTCGACATCGAAACGGTGATGGAACCGGAAAAGACGGTGCGCAATGTCAGTGCCCACTCGGTGCCGTTCGACCTGCCGCTCGAAGGCTACGAAATCCATCTCGGCCGCACCACCGGGCCGGATACGCTGCGGCCTTCCGCCGTCATCAACGGTATCGATGACGGTGCTGTGTCGGCCGATGGCAAGGTGATCGGCACCTATATGCATGGCCTGTTTGGCGCCGACGGCTTTCGCGGGAGATTCCTCGAAAGCCTCGGCATCAAGGGCGGTGGCATCGACTACCGGGCCGAGGTCGAGCGGGCGCTGGACGAGGTCGCAGCCGAGTTGGAGACCCATCTCGACTGTGACGCGATCTTTGCGCTGGCTCGGTAATTCGCGACGCAGGCTGGCTCAGGCCCTTTCGCCCGCCTTCGGCCAGTAGGTGCCAAACGACCAGACGTTGCCTTCCGGGTCGCGGCAGATGAATTCGCGGCTGCCATAGTCGCGGTTCGTCAATTCCTGGATGATCGTGGCGCCGGCCTTCCTGGCCTTGGCATAGGCGGCATCGGCATCATCGACGGCAATGTAGATCGACTTGCCGCCGCCTGAGCCGGGTTCGCCGACCATCTTGCCGTAGTCGTCGTCGCGCACCGCGCCCAGCATGATCATCGAGGAGCCGAAGACCAGTTCGGCATGGTGCACGACATCGCCTTCGCCATACCGGGCGCGAACGCTGAAGCCGAAAGCCTCGCCCAGCCAGTCGATCATTTTTGCCGCGTTCTTGTAGCGCAAAGCCGGGTAGAGGCGGGGCGCTTCAGTGGTGGTGGGCATGGGAACTCCTTCAGTCGGGTTGGTCGATGAACCCTGTTTGTGCATGTCGTTGTCCCAAAACCGCTGCGCACTTTTGGGCGACATGCATCACTCTGTTCGAAGGCTGTTCCAGCGTCTTGAAGAAATGTTACCTGACTGAGAGCGCGGTCGGCGTCTCGCCGGCAAGGTCGCGGAACTCGCGCACCAGATGCGCCTGGTCGGCATAGCCACAATCGGCGGCGATGCCAGCCCAGTCGACGGTTTGCTGCCTCGACAGGCCGAGCGCGCGGTTGAAGCGGACGATGCGCGACAGCGTCTTGGGGCCAATGCCGATGGCGTTGGAAAAACTGCCGGCGAGATGTTTGCGGCTCCAGCCCAGCCTTTCGGCGATCGATGCAATGCGGGTCCGGCCGCCGGATGTGATGATGCGGTCATAGGCCCAGGCGATTTCGAGCGGCGTTTCTGGGGCATTCTCGAGACGGGCGGTGACGAAGGCTTCGACCATGTCGAAACGCGTCGTCCAGTCCGGCGCGTTGCCAAGCCGTTCACGCAGCGCCAAGCCTTGCGCGCCCAGCACGTCGTCGAGGACGACCATGCTGTCGGCCAGTTCGCTCATCGGCAGGCGGAAGAAACGGCGTGCGCCAAGCGGCGTGAAGTTGACCTGGACGCAGCAGGCGCCGCCGAAGGATTCGATCACCACCGGTCCGGCATAGAGGCCGGCGGCGAAACTGGCGAAGCGGTCATTGTCGCCGGGCGCCTTGCCGAGGCCGATGGCGAAGGGTTCGGCGAAGCTGATGACCAGGGGTACGGTGAGCGACGCGTATTCGACGTTGCGAAGATGGCCGGCCGCCATTTCGCGATAGCCGCAAATATCTGAGACGATCCCCGCAAGTCGAGGATTGGGCAGGCGCCGGCGCATCTCGAACCGCCCGGCGACGGATCGGTCCTGCTCTTGCTGGAGTTGCATCTCGACTGGCATCGGCCATCCTTGCGCCAAGGCAAATCTAGCAGACCCGGGGCCGGAATCAAAAGCGCCCGGCTTTTGGCCGGGCGCTCCTCGTCCCCACTTCAAGGGAAATGGTCAGGCGCCGCGCATCAGGCAGCCGCCGGCAAGCACGATGAAAGCAATAAGAACAATCCACACCGATGCGAGTGGAATGAACGCAAGAACGCCAAGCGCGGCGAGAACGCCGATGATGGCGACAACAACGGAGATAATAAAAACAATCTGGGTAGGTGCGCTAAGATTCATGTGTGGCTCCTCCAACATGATTCGAACACCGGCATTCTATCAGGGCGCGTGATCACACACCAATCAGGGCCCGCAGTGGGTTCGCCGGGTCGGCCAGCAGCTTCACCGCCAGCGCCAGGCACACGATCACAAGCAGCGGCTTGATCAGTTTTGCGCCGATGCGCATGGCCAGGCTGGCGCCGACGCGAGCGCCGAGGAACTGGGCAACGCCCATCATCAGGCCGATCTTCCAATAGACGACGCCGAAGGCCGCGAAGACGATGAAGCCGCCGATGTTGGAGGCGAAGTTGAGCAGCTTGGTATGCGCCGTCGCCTTGAGCACGCCGTAGCCGGCAAGCGCCACGAAGGCCAGCATGTAGAAGGAGCCGGCGCCTGGTCCGAACAGGCCGTCGTAGAAGCCGATGGCAGGCACCAGGGTCAGTCCGAACAGGAACGGCGACAGGCGCTCGGCGCGATCCACATCATTCATGTTGGGCTTGAACGCGAAGTAGAGTGCGATGG
>NZ_RZQG01000715.1:0-3159 GCF_003998635.1 Mesorhizobium sp. M7D.F.Ca.US.004.03.1.1 | reverse complement strand
GCTGATCTACATCGTCTACTGCGTCCTGGGTCGGCGCAGATACGGCGCAGTCAGGTCAGGCGAAGCCAAAGCCGGTCAGTTCAAGGTGCGCTCGACCGAGCCGGCCTCCAGCATCACCGTTGCCGCCAATCTCACCAACCAGTTCGAGCTGCCGGTGCTGTTCTATGTGCTGTGCCTGACGCTGCACCTGACCAACGGCGTCAACTATCTGACCCTGGCGCTGATGTGGATTTTTGTCGCGTCGCGCTATTTCCATGCCTGGGTTCACCTGACGAGCAACAACCTGCTGCTGCGCAGCCGGTCTTTCTTCGTCGGAGCGGTGATTCTTCTGCTGGGATGGATCTGGTTCGCGCTGCACCTGCTCGGCGTGGTTTGAGCAGGTGTTTACCCTCCCCAAGGGGAGGGTAGCTCCGCAAAGCGGAGCGGTGTGGGGGTACAGCGGCTACAGGTCGAACACGGCGATCTTGCGCTTGTCGAACTTGATGCCGATCTCGCCGCGCACCAGCTTGAGCGCCGCCTCGCCGAACACCGCGCGCCGCCAGCCCTGCAGGGCCGGCACGTCGGCATCCTCGCCCTCGGCGGCGATGCGATCGATGTCGTCGCTGGAGGCCAGCACTTTCGAGGCCACGCCTTCCTTTTCGGCGACGATCCGCAGCAGCACCTTCAACAGTTCCGCCGCAGCGCTCGAGCCCTCGGGCGGCTGGAAATTCTTCGGCAGCTTCGGCATCTGCTCTTTGGGCAAGGCAAGCGCGGTGTTGACCGCGCCAAGCAGCGCCGTCGCCGTCGAGGAACGCTCCCAGCCTTTCGGCGTGGTGCGCAGCTTGCCAAGGGCTGCCGCGTCGCGCGGCGCCTGCTGCGCCACCTCGTAGATCGCGTCGTCCTTGAGCACGCGGCCGCGCGGCACGTCGCGTTCGCGCGCCTCGCGCTCGCGCCACGCCGCCACGCCCTGCACGATCGCCAGTTCCTGCGGCTTGCGCAGCCGCATCTTGAGGCGCTTCCAGGCGTCCTCGGGGTGCGGATCATAGGTCTCGCGCGAGGTCAGGACCTCCATTTCCTCGTTGAGCCAATGGGCGCGGTTTTCTCGCTCCAGTTCGGCGCTGAGGTGTTGATAGACCTCGATCAGATGGGTGACGTCGGCCAGCGCGTAGTCGAGCTGCTTGTCGGAAAGCGGCCGGTGGCGCCAGTCGGTGAAGCGCGACGACTTGTCGAGCCGCGCGCCGGTGATCCGCTGCACGAGCTGATCGTAGGAAACACTGTCGCCGAAGCCGCAGACCATCGCCGCCACTTGCGTGTCGAACACCGGATGCGGAACCAGATCGCCGAGATGGACAATGATTTCGATGTCCTGCCGCGCGGCGTGGAAGACCTTGACCACCGCTTCGTTGGCCATCAGCTTGAAGAACGGCTTCAGGTCGATATCAGGCGCCAGCGGATCGATCAGCGCCGTCACGCCGGGTGCGGCCATCTGGATCAGGCACAGAATCGGCCAAAAGGTCGTTTCTCGAATGAATTCGGTGTCGACGGTGACGAAATCCGACTTTTCGAAAGCGGCGAGAACGGTCTCGAGTTCTTTCTGGGTGGTGATGACGTGCATCAAATCGCTTTTGGCAGGAGTAAGGTCTTCCTAGATTTCAGCCGGCGGGGCTTTCGTCAAGCTTTGGCGCTATCGTCACGACCCAACCTGCCCGTCGGAATCGCTGTTTCTCTTGGCCAGCCGCGCGAAAACCGTCGAGGTACGCAAGAGTGCGGTGAAGCGGCTGCGCCTGCCTGCCGGCACGCCGGACCGGGCCTGCATCCGGTAGAGGATGACGGCGATGAAGATCGCATAGACCACGGCGCTGAACACGAACAGCGCGCTAGGCCCGAAATACTGCATCGCCGTCGAGGCGGCGAACGGGCCGCCAATGGCGCCGAAGGAATAGAACAGCATCAAGGCCGCATTGATCAGCACGAACTCGCCCGTGTCGGCGCGGTCGTTGGAATGCGCCGCCGACAGCGAATAGAGCGGCATGGCGAAACAGCCGAAGATGAAGATGATGATGAAGTTGAGCAGCGGATTGCTGCCAGCGATGAACACCAGCGCCAGTGCCGAAACCATCGCGCAGCAGGTCGTTATCAGCAGCACCCGGCGCCGGTCCCAGCGGTCGGAGAGATAGCCGAGCGGATACTGGATGATGGCGCCGCCGAAGATGCCGACGCTGACGAAGGTGACGACATCGGCGACCGACATGCCGATCTGCTCGGCATACACCGGCGACAATGTGCGAAAGGCGCTGTTGGTGACGCCGACTGCTATGCAGCCGAAGCAGCCCAGCGGCGAAATCCGCCAGACGCGCGCCAGGTCGAGCTTGACGTCTTCGGGCGGCGTCGGATTGGAGCGGTCGCCAAGCGAGACCGGCACCAGCGACAAGGTGATCATGATCGACATGATGGCGAAGATGGTGAAGCCGCCGGCGCCGAAGACCGGGATCAGGAACTGGGCGCCGGTGACGGAACCGGTGTCGACCATCCGGTAGATCGCCAGCACGCGGGCGCGATCCTTGTTGGCGACGCCGGAATTCAGCCAGCTTTCGACGATGGTGAACAGCCCGGCAAAGCAGAAACCGCCGGCAAAGCGCACCGCGCACCACATTACCGGATCGGGAACCAGCACCAGCAGCAAGGTGCCCGCCGAGGCGATCGCTGCCAGCGCCGAAAATGCCCTGATATGGCCGACCGCCTTCATGATGCGGGTGATCGCCAAGCAGCCGAGCAGGAAGCCGGCGAAATAGAAGGTGCCCATCAGGCCGATGTCGGAAGCGGAAAACCCTTCCTGTGCGCCGCGCAGCGCGATCAGCGTGCTCTGCAGCCCATTACCGCCGAGCAGGATGCCGGCGGCGAGAAGGAGCGGGATCAGCGGACGGATGGAGGACATGAAGCAATCACGTGTCGGTGATCCCTTCTTGAACCATCGCCTTGGCCAATACCAGCGGCAATTCCCGGCTAACTACAGCGAGGATATGTCCAATTGCTCGTGGCAGGTCTGCCACGCCACGAGAACGGTCAAGCCTCGCCGGTCCGCGCCAGCATCTTGTCCCGCGTTGGTTCGAGCGGCTCGTCCGCCGGCGCGGCGGATTTGTCCGCGGCTGGCCGCCGGCCAAGCGATCCAGAGGTCAGCAG
>NZ_RZQG01000714.1:0-3161 GCF_003998635.1 Mesorhizobium sp. M7D.F.Ca.US.004.03.1.1 | reverse complement strand
GCGACGGCACATTCACCGCGCAAGGCAGGTTCTGGAAGATCGGCGTCAATTCGTTGCCGGTTTTCTCGCAGCGATAGGTCTGGCTGCTCTGGCACAATTCCTCGCCTTCGCGCGCGCACTGGGCGCTGGCTTCGCCCGCAGCGCCGAACATCGTCATGGCTGCTATGACGGCCCCAAGCCTGCCCATCTTCCCCTCCGTTCAGAGCGCGCAATGTAAGGCAATTCCGATCCAATGTATCAGCGAGATCGTCATCGAGGCCGAACAGCGCCGGGCGGGTGGCTCTATGCCTTCTGCGCACCGCCGGTAGCCTACTGACCTCGCCTTGCGCGACAGGAGGCCCCGATGAGCCAGATGACACGGGACGAGAAGCAACTGCCCGTGGTTGGCGACCGCCACGTCGACCCGCATTCCTATCCCGAGGGCGTCGCTTTCCTCGACGGCCAGTACCTGCCGATGTCGCAAGCCAAGATCTCGGTGCTGGACTGGGGTTTTCTGCATTCCGACGCCACTTACGACACCGTGCATGTCTGGAATGGCCGTTTCTTCCGCCTCGATTTGCATCTCGACCGCTTCTTCGGCGGGCTGGAAAAGCTGCGCATGACCATTCCCTTCGATCGCGAAGGCGTGACCGAAATCCTGCACAATTGCGTGGCGCTGTCGGGTCATCGCGCCGCCTATGTCGAGATGCTGTGCACGCGCGGCACCTCGCCGACCTTCAGCCGCGACCCGCGCCAGGCAGTCAACCGCTTCATGGCGTTCGCCGTGCCGTTCGGCTCGGTCGCCAATGCCGAGCAGTTGCAGCGCGGCCTGCGTGTCGCCATCAGCGACAAGGTGCGTATTCCGCCGGCCTCGATCGACCCGGCGATCAAGAACTACCACTGGCTCGATCTGGTGCGCGGCCTCTACGATGCCTATGACCGCGGCGCCGAGACCGCAGTGATTCTCGACTTCAATGGCAACGTCGCCGAAGGCCCGGGCTTCAACGTCTTCTGCGTCAGGGATGGAAAACTGTCGACGCCTTCCATTGGCGTGCTGCCCGGCATCACCCGCCGCACGGTCTTCGACCTGTGCGCCGAAGAAGGTCTTGCCGCCACCGCCACCGATGTTAGCGTCGCCGCATTGCGCGAGGCAGACGAGGTTTTCATCACCTCGACCGCGGGCGGCATCATGCCGGTGACGGAGATCGACGGCGTCCGGATTGCGCACGGCAAGGTCGGCGCGATCACTAGCCGGCTGATGGCACTCTACTGGCAAAAGCACGACGACCCGGCATGGTCGTCTCAGGTGAATTACCCCTGATCAAGGGGCCTCTTGTTCAAAAAGAATCCCCCCGCCTCTGGAAAATCACGGGATAGGCCGTATATGCCGAAAGCGGAGAAGCCTCCGCTTTCACCAGAAAATTGCGCCCGCAGGGGCAAGGATTCCACATCATGACAAACCAGGTTTGGTTCATCACCGGATCGTCGAAGGGTTTTGGCCGCGTCTGGGTCGAGGCGGCGCTCGCGCGTGGCGACCGCGTTGCCGCGACCGCCCGCGACGCCGGCACGCTCGCCGATCTCGTCGAGAAATATGGCGACAACGTCGCCGCGATAAAGCTCGACGTCACCGACAAGAAAGCCGTCGATGCCGCTGTCGCCGAGGCGCACAAGCGCTTTGGCCGGCTCGACGTCGTCATCAACAATGCCGGCTACGGCCATTTCGGCGCCATCGAGGAGGTCAGCGAACAGGAAGCCCGCGACCAGATCGAAACCAATGTCTTCGGCGCCCTGTGGGTCACCCAGGCCGCGCTGCCGATCATGCGGGCGCAGCGGTCCGGCCACATCATCCAGATCTCGTCGATCGGCGGCGTCAATGCCTTTGCCTCGCTCGGCCTCTACCACGCCTCGAAATGGGCGCTGGAGGCTTTCAGCCAGTCGCTCAGCATCGAAGTCGCGGAATTCGGCATCCATGTGACGCTGGTCGAGCCGGGTGGCTTCTCCACCGACTGGGCCGGCCCGTCGGCAAAGGTCTCCCAGCCTATCGAGGCCTATGCGCCTGCCCGCGCCAAGATGGCCGAGCGCCGCGCCAATTCGGTCGCCGGCGATCCCGAGGCCACCGGGCCGGCGATGCTGGCCATTGTCGATGCTGCCGAGCCACCGCTCCGGGTGTTCTTCGGCGACGGCGGCCTGCCGATGATACGCCAGGAATACGCCAACCGGCTCGCCACCTGGGACAAATGGGATCACGTTTCCATCATGGCGCAAGGCGCGAAGAAAAACCGCAAGAGCTAACGCTTGGCGGCTTTGCTACGCCGCCTCATAAGGCGGCGTAGCCCCTGCCCTCTGGTTGCCGCACAGCTATGCCTCATAAATCCACTGCTCAGGCACGCGCACGGACATCTCCTCACCGGCCTTGATGGTTCCTGGTTTTTCGACCCAGGCGACGACGCCACGCAGCCGTTTCGCGACCTTCGGGAACAGCAGCGCACCGGCCTCGACGTCGGCCATTCCGGCATTCTCGGCGATCGACCGGCCGGCGATGCGGCATGGTCCGTTCTGTGCGTCGACCTTGATGGCAACGCCGCCCTTGAAGAACAGCAGCGTGCCGGCAGGCAGCATAGAGAGGTTCGGCACCCCTTCGATCAAAAGATTGGCGCCGATCCATTCCGGCTTGATCTCGGCCAGGCCCATGCGTTCGGCTACAACCGCCAGCTCGTCCGCCGCCACAACAGACAATTGCCGCTCGTTGCGCATTTCGGTGCCGCGCGGATACCAGGGCTCGCGCCCGCCGGAGCGCCGTGTCGGTCCGGCATGGAAATCGCCAGATATGCCGTCGAAACCCAGCCGCAATTCGTCCACAGGGCGCGTCTGAAAATGATCCGCTGGCGCCACGTAAAGCGCTGCCGCCTTGGCGGCAAGCTTTCGTGCGGGGATGATTTCAACCGGCTTTTCAGCCTCGGGGAAGAGATCCAGCATGGCTTCATTCCTTGGATGATGCCGCTTGGTTTTGCCCTTCGGCTGGCAAGGCCGCAAGAGCGGTTTGGGCCAAAACGCGCAACTCTTCGACCGAAGCACCGTCTCGCGCCTGGATCGACATGCCGTTCATGACGCCAGCCAGGTATTTGGCAAACCCCTCGACCGAGAGGCCCGCCGGCAGGTCGCCCACCGCCCTGCCCCTGGCC
>NZ_RZQG01000713.1:0-3162 GCF_003998635.1 Mesorhizobium sp. M7D.F.Ca.US.004.03.1.1 | reverse complement strand
GGTGAAGGTAGCGCGCACCGCGGCGCCCACCTGCCCCAAGCGGATCGCCCAGCGCGACGGCGAGCATCGGCTGATCGCCGAAGCGATCTCGCAGCGCGATCCCGAAGCGGCGGAGGCCGCAATGCGCGCGCACCTTTTGTCCGTGCAGAGACAGATCATGGAACGGTCGAATGCCGGCGCCTTTGCCGCGTGATCGTATCAGCCTCTGACGTCGAGCCTGTGCGGGGAGTTTCAAATTGAAACGTCATTTCGACGTGCTGGTCATCGGCGCAGGATCCGCCGGCTCGGTTGTTGCCAGCCGGCTCAGTGAAGACCGGTCGTGCCAGGTCGGCCTCATCGAGGCCGGGGCGATGCCGGCCGATCCCGATATCGCCGACCCGCTGAAATGGACGATGCTTCAGGGCCGCGCCTACGACTGGAGCTACCGGACCGTGCCCCAGCCTTTCACCGCCAACCGCGTCCATGAATGGCCACGCGGCAAGATCGTCGGCGGCTCGAGCTGCCTGCATGCAATGGCCTATGTGCGCGGCCATCCCGTTGATTTCGAATCCTGGGCACAAGCCGGCGGCGAGCGCTGGTCCTATCTAGGATTGTTGCCGGGCTTCATCCGCAGCGAAGCCTTCACCGCCTTCGACGGGCCGGCACGCGGCAAGGGCGGCCCGCTGGACGTCTATCTGCCGGACGCCGAGGTCAGTCCGATCGTGCGTGCTTACATCGCCGCCGGGCAAGCCATGGGGGCTCCCAGCCTGACTGACCACAACAGCGGCGAACTGGTCGGCACCAGCACCAATTCGCTCAACATACGCGACGGCAGGCGCCTGAGCGTCGCCGACGCCTATCTGCCGCCGCAGGTCATGGCGCGGCCGAACCTGACCTTGCTCGTCGGCCACGAGGTCGAGCATCTGGCGTTGAACGGCCACAAGGTCACGGGCGTGAGCGTGGTGTGCGAGGGTGAGACCAGAACGCTCTGCGCCGACCGGATTGTCCTTTGCGCCGGCGCCGTGTCCACCCCGCTCATCCTCATGCGGTCAGGCATTGGTTGTCCCGATACCCTCAAGCAGGCTGACATACGCTGTCTTGCCGATCGACACGATGTCGGCCGCCACCTTCAGGACCATCTGCTGGCTCTTGGAAATGTCTACAGCACGAAAAAGCCGGTGCCGCCGTCGCGCCTGCAGCATTCCGAATCGCTGATGTACCTGCATGGTGACGACCCTACCCGTTCCACGGGAAGCCCCGACATCGTGCTCGCCTGCGTCGTCGCTCCGTCAGCGGCCGAGGGCCTGAACGCCCCGCCCTATGGCTCCGCCTTCACGATCCTGTGCGGCGTCACCCATCCGACAAGCCGCGGGCGCATCGCCCCAAGCGGGCCGGGCCGTAACGATGCGCCGCTCATCGATCCGCACTATCTCGAAACCGAACACGACCGCACGGTCTTCAGGATGGCGTTGAAGCGGGCACGCATGGTCGGCCATCATGCGGCTCTGGACGAATGGCGCGATGCGGAGATCCTGCCGGGCGCACCGGTTCAGTCCGATGATGAGCTCGATGCCTTCATCGCCAGGGCCGCTTCCACCCATCATCATCCGGCTGGCACATGCCGGATGGGTCGTGATGCCGACGCCGTCGTCGACGCTGACCTGCGGCTGAACGGTTTTGACAACATCTTTATCGTCGACGCTTCGGTGATGCCGGCGATCCCGAGCGGGCCGATCAACGCCGCAATCGTCGCCATCGCGGAAACCTGGGCAGCGTCTACACGGGTTACCGCGTCAACGGCGGCCGCCGCGTCTGACAATTCCCCTGGTGTTTGAACGGCGGCGCTGGCCCCGGCGGTTGTCAGCTGTGGAGGTGCGTCAGTTCAAACGCCGCTCCGTCCTGGATGCCGGCCATGCGCTGCTCGGCGGACCGGAACATGTCCGCGAACTCCACCTGGTTGTCGAACACCACGCCGCCGACTTTGACGATCAGGGCATCCTCGGTTCCTTTTGGTGCGAAATAAACTTGCGCGATACGCGCCCGGATACGCTCCCCGATTTCCCTGGCTTCCGCTTCGGTGGCGCCTGAGAGGAAAACCCCGAACATCGAAGTGCCTATGCGTCCAACCAGATCTTCCGCGCGCACCGATGATTGTATGGTTGAGGCGACGAGCCGCAAAGCCTCATCGCCCCATTCAAGACCAAAGCGCAGGTTGATGGACCGCAAATGTTCCGAATGGATGACCAAGAAGGCGCCCGATCCCGGACCCGGCGCCGCTGGCCTTGCTGTTCTTCGTTCGACCATCGACGTGAAGACCGCTCCGTTCAGGCAGCCTGTCGTGGTGTCGAAGGTTGCCGACTTGTCGAGTTCCCGGCGATAGCGACGGACCTCGATCTGCTTCAAGCCAAGGAACAGAAAAAGCGGAACACCAAGGACAACAGGCAACAGGATTGCCGTGACCATGCTGCGCCCAAATGGCGTCAGCGCCTCCGAGAACAGGAGCAGATAGTTGAGGCCGATGGAAAGGGCCAAAATTCCGGTGGTTCCCAGAAAGGTCAGCCAAGCGACGCCTTTCCATGCCGGAGCGGTGGTGGTCGCCATTGTCTTTGTCACTGGCCGATCTCCTGTGGATGGGCTGGTATAGAGCCGGCGTGCTGCAATTCGGTTTCGAGGAACCTTCCAATTTGATGCATCGGCGGCATGATCTCGTCGAGGTCGCGGACGAAATCGGTCTGTCCCAGGGAAAGCTGCGCCCGTGACGGTTGACAAACAAAATATCAGGAGCTGAGCAACCAGCTATTGTGCAGGCCCGAATATGCCCATCTCCGCATCCCTGGCTGTCGCCTCCGCTTTGCCGTAGATACCGCTCGGCAGCGCCATGGCCCAGCCGTTGGAGACAAGCCAGGCGCCGACATCCTGCTTGCCCAGGCTGCACGGTGCGGCGATGGCAAAACGCTCGACGTCCGGCGGCACGAAACATTTCAGCGCGCGTCCCCTCAGCCAGGAATTGAAAGCGGCGCGTGCACGCTCTCCGCAGGGCCAGGTGGCCTCGTGAAACGAGCAGGATCTGTCGAGGTCGATGTCTTGCACCCCGCTGATGACCACCTTCCGGCCCATGGATTCGAACATCGCCGACGACGTGGCAACAGGGCGGTAGAGCAAGACCTCCCGCCAGTCCCCGGG
>NZ_RZQG01000712.1:0-3167 GCF_003998635.1 Mesorhizobium sp. M7D.F.Ca.US.004.03.1.1 | reverse complement strand
AAGCAGTTCCGTCGCGGTTTCCCGCGGCTCCCTGTTCAGGGCCTCGACAATGTCGGCGACGTGATCATTGGCTAGGATACGGGCGATGGCGACGGCCTCGTCGCTCGCTACGGCGGTAAATTCGTTCATGGCTCACTCCTTGCCGTCCGGCAGGACATGAACCATTAGAGGTCACGTCTAGGCGGACGGCGGTTGCGTTCGACTGTGACTGTCGCCAGGCATGGCGCGGTGACCTTTCCGCTTGCGGGTTCGCGTTTGACTGTCTGCAAGCGGGCGCAACATAGGAGCGCGCCTTGCCGTGTCAATCGCGGTGAGGAAGGAAAATGCCGGCGGGTTGCCGAGATCGCGCGACTGTGATCGCAGGCCGCCGCATGACACGGCCGGCTCGGATCAGAGCGTCTTTATTTCTGCTTTAGCCGGCGCGAGAAACGCAGCCACTTGTCCTCGACCGGCCTTGGGACCGGCCTTGGCTGCGCGAGAATGGTGGTGAGTTCGACAGGCAGGGTCGGAACCAGCGGCTTCTTGGTGGCGACGCCGTCGGCGATCGCGACGATGCTGTGATAGAATTCGCTGCCGGTCATCGATCGCGGCGCCACCGCCTCGTGCATGACGCTGATCACCGTGACATCGGGGCAGTTGTCCTTGATGGCCTGGTGGAAAGCAATTTTGCCATCGGGGTCGAGCGCGCCGGTTGCCTCGTCGAGGAACAGTAATCCCGGTTGCTGCAGCACGATGCGGGCCACCACCAGCTTCTGTTTCTGGCCACCCGACAGGACCTGATCCCAGCTTTTGCCTTCGCGGTTTTCGTCGGCCATGTGCTCGATAAAGTCGCCCAGGCCGGCCTTGTGCAGCGCTGATGCGACCTGCGCGTCGCCATGGTCGTGCTCGGAGCCGGGCAGGCAGACTAGCTGTTTCAGCGACACCGGCTGCAGCTTGACCTCCTGGGCAGCATAGAAACTCTTGACGCCTTCGGGGAAGACAATGGTGCCGCGGCCATAGGGCCACAGGCCGTTGATCGCCTTGATCAGCGAAGTCTTGCCGCAACCGGACTCGCCTTTCAGGAAGGTCCATTCGCCGCGCCGGAAGCGCAAATTGGCGGCACTGAGGAAGGGCGTCGCATCCTCGCCCTGATGCGCCAGTTCGAGCTTCTGGATGGTCAGACCGAAAACCGGGTTCTGGCTGGCATAGTGGAAGTCGGAGCGGCCGGTCTGGCTGTAGAATTCCTGCGGATGCTGGACATTCTCGATCGCATTGGCCAGCTCGGTGACACGCTGGCTGTTGGCGCGCAGCGTGGCGATGGCGGGCATGACGTGGATGAACCACGAACACTGGCCGATCAACGAATTGACCAGTTCGGAGCCGGTTATGTAGCCCTTGAGATCAAGGCCGTTGTGGATGAACGGCACCAGGCCCGGTCCGTAGGCGACAATGCGGGCGCCGATGAAATTGTAGATCAGCTCGAACGACATGTAGACCGTGTTGACGATGTTCAGCCGCGTCCAGGTGCCGTCGATATCGACATAGAGCCGGCCATGCATGGTCCTTTGCACGCCTTCGCCCTGAGACGCCGCGACATGGAAGCTGCGGCGCAGGAACGTCGTCAGCTCGCCGCGATAGCTGCCCTCGGCTTGCTGCATCCTGACGTTGAGGCGCTCGAGCAGGCCGCCGAGCTTGACCGCGATCCATGTGTTCAGCGGCACATAGGTGGCGACGGCCAGGAAGGCGAGGACAGCGCTGCCATAGTTGCCGAGGAACTCCAGCCCCTTCACCTCGACGGAGTTTTCGAGCAGCTTCTGGCCGACGAAATAGAGCGAAGTGGCGACGCCCAGCACGCCCATGGCGAGCCCGATGGCGCCGCCGGTCATGTCCTTGATGGATTCCTGGACGCGCTGATCGATATTGTCGGGGGCGGGCGCGCCGCTGCCGGTCGACGCATGCTGCGCATGGAAATGCGTATGATTGCCATCCAGCAACGCTTCATTGAAGCGGCTGTCCAGCCAGCCGCGCCATTTGCGGTGCAATGTCGCTGAGACAAGGTTGCGGATGCCAGTGAAGCCGGCGTCCTTGAGCAGGACCAGCAGGACGAGGATGCCGGCATTGACCAGCAGCGAGCGAAGCGGCGTGGTGTTGGCCGCATCATGGAAGAAGGCGATCGAGTTGACCAGTTCGCCGGAGGCTTCGGCGAACCAGACACCGGCCTTGCTGGACAGCGCGGTGAGCAGCGCAATCACCAGCGTCAGTGTCCAGGCTTCTTTCCAGCGGTCCGAGACCCAGTAGGCCCGCATCAGGCCCCAGAAGCTGCGCATCGACGATACCGGCGTCAGAAGCGATCGCCCTGCGGCATCGCGAGGTGTTTTTTCCGGTACTGACTCTTGCGATGGTCTACCGACCCGAATCACGATCCCGCCCAAACCTTTTTTCTTTTGTTACGGATGGTAACACCAATTGATCATTTTCCATTAATTTTTAAAGCTGGCCAAACTGATTACACCCAACGGCCGTTGCCAAGAGGCAACAGATGACACGCCGAAATATAGCGACAACAGCCGGCAAAAATCAGGATATCGTTATTGATTTCAAACGCTTGATCTGCGGAGACATGCCGTCGATGAAGCTTCCCTTAGGGAAGGTTATCGCACGGTTTTGTGAACTCGAAATCGTACGGATCGAGCGATTTTCTCAGAGCGGGCTGGCCCGAACATCGGAAAATTTGCCGTTCGTGACCTCGCCAGGCTTGCCGTTATCGTCCTTGCCGGAGGCAGGAAGTGACCGGAAAATCGTCCGAGCGGCGCGTTCCGTCTTGTCGGGTCAGCTCAGGAACTGCGTTTGACAATTCATCCGTTCGGGATTGAACCTTGCCTGGCATTGTCGACACTCATGCATGTCCGGTTCTCCAACAAGGAAGCTCCCAATGCTTGCACGCTCGGCCGCAATCCTGTTCCTCTTCGCCTGGCTGCCCCTATTTGCCTCTGTACCTTTGGCCCATGCCGCCGAGCAGGGCATCCCGGCAAGCGCCGACGGCCAGATCGAGTTCAACACGCCATCCGGCAACATCGGCTGCATCTACACGGCGAAAGGCGGCACCAGCACCTATGAGCCGAAGGATGGCGGCCCGGAATTGAGTTGCTCGCGCGTCGAGCCGAGCTATGTCACCATCATCCTGGGCC
>NZ_RZQG01000711.1:0-3177 GCF_003998635.1 Mesorhizobium sp. M7D.F.Ca.US.004.03.1.1 | reverse complement strand
GCATCGGCCAACAGGGTCGTCGGCGGATTTGTCTCGCCAGCAATACCGGCTTCGCTGCGGCGCGCGGCCTCCGCCGCCAGGGCGCGCACGAATTTCGATGCCAGGCCGGGAAGGTCGGCATGGATGGTGTCGATGGCGCGCTGGTGCTTCGGCGACAGCAAGGTGACGGCGGACGCTATGCTGCCGGCGATCTTGCCGACCGAGACCATGGTGGGCTTGTTGATGGCCTCGTCATAATGGGCAAGCGCGCGTTCGACCTCCTCCGCGACCATATCCGCGAAGTCGTCCTGCTTGAGGCCCCGGATCTGAAATCTGTTCATGCATCTGTCTTCCGGGCCGCGCGCTCCTCCCACAGAAGCGGCCGGTTGTTGAATTTCTAGAGCGGAAAGCGAAAATCGCAACGGCAACAGATGCAGCGGCCCGACAGCTTGCTGTCTCGCATTTCTTGACACCCCAACTGACTATAGGCGCTCCGAAAGGTCAGTCGCGGGGCGCCTAGATTGCGTGTAGGTGCGGTGTGTGACAGCCGCGCGACGGCCGTTCCCCCTCACCCGCCCTCCGCTTCGCTCGGGCGACCTCTCCCCGAGGGGAGAGGAGGCTACCGGCGCTGGCGCTTTCCTCTTCTCCCCAGCGGGGAGAAGGTGGCCGCGGAGCGGCCGGATGAGGGGGAGCCTCGCAGTAACTGCCGCAAGGGCGGGAAATGCCCCTAAAGCAACCCCGCCTGCTCAGCCTCGCGGCGCAAATTTTGCCGTGGCCTGGGGCCGATCTGCTGGATCACCAATCCGGCCGCTAGTGAGCCAAGGTCGCCGCAGGTCTGCAGGTCGCGGCCTTGCGTGTAGCCATGCAGGAAGCCGGCGGCATAGAGATCGCCGGCGCCCGTCGTATCGACAAGCTCCTTGATGGCGGTCGCCTTGATGACCACGGTCTCGTCGCCGCGCACGATCACTGAGCCCTTTTCCGAGCGGGTCACGGCGGCGATCCGGCAATCCTTGCGGATCTGCGCCAGCGCCTCGTCGAATGACGATGTCTGATAGAGCGACTTGATCTCGTGGCTGTTGGCAAAGACGATGTCGACCGTTCCCGAGCGCATCAAGTCGAGGAATTCGTCGCGGTAGCGGTCGACGCAGAACGAATCCGACAGTGTCATGGACACTTCGCGGCCTGCCGCATGCGCCAGCTTCGCCGTCTGGCGGATCGCTTCCTTGGCGCGTGGCGGGTCCCACAGATAGCCTTCGAAATAGGTGACTTTGGCGCCAGACGCCTTGTCGGCCTCGACGTCCTCCGGTCCAAGCTCGACGCAGGCGCCGAGATAGGTGTTCATCGAGCGCTCGCCGTCGGGGGTGACGAAGATCATCGAGCGTGCCGTCGGCGGCTCGCCCTTGAGCGGCCTGGTGTCGAAGGCGACGCCCTGGGCGTGGATGTCGTGGGCGTAGATTTCGCCCAGCGCATCGTTGGAGACCTTGCCGAAGAAGGCAGCGCGGCCGCCGAAGCTTGCGACGCCGGCCGCCGTGTTGCCGGCGCTGCCGCCGGAGGCTTCGATCGCCGGGCCCATGCGGCTGTAGAGCAGCTCGGCGCGCTGTGTGTCGATGAGGTTCATCGCGCCCTTGATGATGCCATTGGTCTCGAGGAATTCCTCGTCGCACTGGGCGATGATGTCGACAATGGCATTGCCGATGCAAAGCACGTCATATTTCGGCATCAATGTCTCCGCCAAAAACCCGAGCCGGCTTCTTGCCATGCCCGGGCGGGTCTACAGCATGACCCCCGAAAATTGGCAACCGATTTTCTGCCGCCGCCGGCGGGGCGGTGCGCCTGGTGCACGCCAACCGCGAGGCGCTATGACAATTCGACCGTGGCCGAAGCATTTCATCGCCGCACGGCCTACAAGCATGGCTCAGACGATCCCATTTCGACGCCGAGCCAGCCCCCTATGTCTACAAAGAACGGGCCTGCAAAAAACGACCTGACCACCGACCTGGCGCTGCTCGCCGTGCTGGCGGTGCTCTGGGGCGCCTCCTACACCTTCATCAAGATCGGCGTCGAGACGATCCCGCCGGTCACCTTCATTGCCGCCCGCACCCTGATCGCCGGTGGCATCCTGTTCGCCATCATCCGCTGGCGCGGGCTCACCATGCCGGGCGACGCGGCAAGCTGGCGCCGCTTTGCCTTCCAGGCATGCCTCAACAGCGTCGTACCGTTCACCTTGATCGCCGCGGCCGAACGCTCGGTCGACGCCGGCCTCGCCACGATCCTGAACGCGACCTCGCCGATCTTCACCTTCCTTTTGACCGCGCTCATCACCCGCCATGAGCCGGTCACGTTGCGCAAACTGATTGGCGTCGGCGCCGGCATTGCCGGCATCTGCCTCATCATCGGCACCGAGGCGCTGGGTGGCCTTGGTCACGAGCTTTGGGCGCAGTTGGCAATCGTCGCGGCAACGATCTGCTATGCGGGCGCAGCCATTTTCGGCCGCGGCTTCAAGGGCCTCGATCCGATGCTGCCGGCCGCAGGTTCGATGCTGTGCGGCGCCATCATCCTCGTGCCGCTCAGTCTTGTGTTCGACCAGCCGTGGACGCTGGCGCCATCGACGGCGTCGATCCTGGCCTTGCTCGGCCTGTCGGTCTTTTCCACTGCGCTGGCCTTCGTCATCTATTTCCGCCTCATCCACACGCTGGGCTCGGTCGGCACCACCTCGCAGGCCTATCTGCGCGTGCCGATCGGCGTCGGCATCGGCGCCCTCTTCCTTGGCGAAAGCCTGGGCTCGACGGCATGGCTGGGTATGGGTTTTGTCGTGGCCGGGGTCGCTGCCATGACCATCCCGGTTCGCAAGCCAGCGTTTGCGCGATAGTTGTCCGCGCTTGTGCTCGCGACCTGCGCTGCCTATCTCGGAGGCGTCCGCCTTTCGGCGGCGTCCGCTGACCTGGGGTTGAAGCACGGTGATTTTCGACGCTGCCCGTACTGCGGCCCTCGAGCTGCTCTCGTCTCCGTTTCGTGCCGTGTTCATCAAGACGCTGGGCTTGACCGTGCTGGCGCTGGTGGCCCTGTGGTTCGGCCTGACCAGCCTCGTTGAGTGGCTGGCGCTGCCTTGGCTGCAGACGCTGTTGCCCGGCATGCCGTCCTGGGCCGGGTGGCTGGGCGGCATCGTCGCGGCAATAGCGCTTGCCTTCGGCATGGCGT
>NZ_RZQG01000710.1:0-3179 GCF_003998635.1 Mesorhizobium sp. M7D.F.Ca.US.004.03.1.1 | reverse complement strand
CAACGACGCGGGTGGGCAGAAGGTTTTTCGGACCGCTGCCCTTTGGCGTAACTCGGAAATCGATGAACGACTTCGTAATATGGTCGCGGACCGCCGAGAGCGTGCCTGCCAGGACCCACGGCCAGCGCGCCAGGAAAGCGACCAGCGTTCCTTCCCAGCTGATCGTCTTGGCGGTGAGCGGGCGCGACAGACCAAAGGCCTTCAGCAACATCACCAGCACGATCAGAGATGCCGCATTCGGCCCATAGTGGATGAGGAAGTCGACATACGTCACATTGGCGAACGTCTCGCCAGAAAGAAGCGCGTATATCGGCATGGCATACATCAGGAGGGAAAACCCAGCCAACAGCGGATACCAGAGCTGGCGGAACAGGAACTGGAATTTCGCCTGCGCCGTCATCCTCGGCAGGTAGGTCGGCGAGTATTCGAGCATGATGGTCACCAGGCTGCGCGACCACTGGAATTCCTGTGTGACAAAATCGGCAAAACTCTGAGGTCCGTCGCCATGCGCGATGGCATCAATTGCGTGCACGCCGCGCCATCCGGCTGCGATCAACAGCATGGTTGTCGAGTGATCCTCGGCCAGTTCCGGGCCAAGACCGCCCGCCTGCATCAGCGCTTGAGTTCGCACCGCATAGTGCGAACCGATGCAGA
Organism: Mesorhizobium sp. M7D.F.Ca.US.004.03.1.1; assembly: GCF_003998635.1. NCBI lineage: Bacteria > Pseudomonadati > Pseudomonadota > Alphaproteobacteria > Hyphomicrobiales > Phyllobacteriaceae > Mesorhizobium > Mesorhizobium sp. M7D.F.Ca.US.004.03.1.1. The sequence continues at coordinate 2,525 of NZ_RZQG01000710.1, read as the reverse complement.
GCGGCGTCCCATTGTTGGTATAGCAGGACTGCAGCGGCCCGTGGAGCATTCCCTCAGGAAACAGCCGGCCCCGCGCGGCCCAGCTTTCGTCGGCGTTCATGTCGCAAATGCTCGGCGCCGAAACATAGCCCACCGCAGGGTCGGCGAAGGGATAGAGGATTTCCCTGAGATAGCTCGGCGTCGGCACATGGTCGGCGTCCAGCTGGGCGACGAAGTCGTAGCGCTGATAGCCGTAGTGGTCGTAGAAAAAGGCTAAATTGCCTTCCTTGCAGCGGGTCCTGCGCGGCCATGTCTTGCGATGATAGTCGTCGCGCCCGCGGCGCGTAGAAATCAGCACATTGTGGGCTTCGCACCAGTGAACAGTCTCCTCGGAAGGATCTTCGTCGGCCAGCCAGGTGTCATGCGGATAGTCCTGCGCGAGCATCGCCTCCAGCGTGCGCTCGATCACGACGAACGGCTCGGACGGTGCCTTGGTTACCACCATGGCGACTCGCGATCCCTGTGGGACCGTGCGCAGCTTGGACGGTTTTTTCGACGCATGCACATTGGGGAAGAAAAAGAGTGGCATCAGCGTCAGCCACACGAAAGTAAGCGTCACGAAAATATAAGGGACCACGTGCTCGATGTGGTCGGGCTGCAACCACCAGACCCAGAAAATTATGAGGGTGAAGAGCCATAGAACCAAGCCCAGCGCCCAAACCCGTTGTTGAGCTGGCGACAAGGCCGGCACCAGAAAAGGCGCCTCGCCCGCCGGCATGGGTCCGGCAGTCTTCGACCGGCGCGATGACATCATATTGCCGACGACGCCGGCTTGCGCAGAATCACTCATACTACTACCCGCCGCCTGTTCGGGCTGTGGCCGAACGATGGCACACAGCCTTCAACCACCGGACAGAATCAGCTCGCGCTCAAACAGAGTCAACAGAATTAAGCGTTCGTTAACCAAGACTCTTGAGAACTGGTTAACCTAACACTTTGAATCGACGGCGTTTTGAATGCGTGCGGTCAGACCTTCACCTGGGACACGGGTTGCTGGATCTCTATCCTCAGCAGCAAGCCAACAGACAACCTGGACCCGATCGACCCCACTCGTTAACCATGCTGGCAACAACTAGGTTAAGTATCCGTTAATTGCGCTTGACTCGCGGCATGCATAAGCTCTTATATTAGGACTGGATAATGCATCGGGAATGTTGGCGCGAATTTGTGAGTATCGCGGCGAACTTTCTCCCGTAGGCTTCCATCGTACCGGCGCCTCGGGAGACCACTTGATGGATGGCCTTGCGCAAGCACGCCAGTCCACAGTCGCTCTGAAACCCCACAGATCACGTCGATAGGCTCGATGAATTTGGGTTTGTCGTATCGATCGCTGTCGAAACGACATGGCGAAGTTTCAAGCTCCGCTGGAGATTGAGGCGATGGGAGGTCGACTATGAAATACTTCACAGCAACTACAGCCGCGTCAGCACTCATCCTGGGCGCAAGTCTTGCTTTTCCGGCGGCAGCAGGCTCTCCCGCGGGGACGGACCCTGTGAAGACGAGCTCCGCCGCTTCGGTGTTCGGCTCCTATGACCCCTATGGTGATTTCAGCGCCGACAAGACTGCCTCCATTGAGGAGCTGTTCTTGCCTTGGGAGGACGTTGACCTCTCGACGCTTCCGCTGGCCGACGCCTATGCGCAGCAGCGTGGCCGTTCGCTTTTGATCACCATCGAGCCATGGACCTGGTCGAAGGATTGGCGCATCACCCCGCCCGAATTGCGCGACGGCATTTTGAGCGGCAAATATGACGCCAACATGCAGGCAATTTGCGGCCTGGTGGGACAGATGAAGAGCCCGGTGACCATTCGCTGGGCGCAGGAAATGGAAGACACCAACGGCCGCTTCACCTGGGCCAACTGGGCCCCCAAGGACTGGATCGCCGCCTACCAGCGCGAAGTCGATGTCTGCCGCAAGGTCGCTCCCGCGGCCAAATACATGTGGTCGCCAAAGGGCGCGGAAGGCTTGGAAAAGTACTATCCCGGAGACAATTACGTCGATGTGATCGGGTTGTCGGTGTTCGGCCTCCAGAAGAAGGACAATGATGAGACCGGTCGGGACCGTAACTTCGCAGAGACGCTCAAGCCCGGCTATGATCGCGTCGCGGGTTTCAACAAGCCGATCGTGGTGGCGGAACTCGGCTATGTCGGAAAGCAGGACTATGTCTCGAAGTGGCAAGAGGATTCGCGCAAGTCCTATGCGGAGTTTCCGGCGCTGACTTCGGTCGTCTACTTCAACCAGAAGGAAGTGTGGCCGTGGCTGGGTGGCTATGGTCTGCCCGACTGGAGGGTGACCCAGCACGTCCTGCCTTAGGCGCATCGTGCCATCCCGACGCGATCGGGATGGATCTCCAATTTCCTTGTTTGACGGTGACCCATCCCGAACCGGCGGTTCGGGATGATGGTTGAGGCGTGGCGTAAATCAGTCTGTGGAGAAGTTTCGTGAAACGAGTGGTGGAAAATTGTCTCGGAGCGGCATTCGCCTGCTC
>NZ_RZQG01000070.1:0-13281 GCF_003998635.1 Mesorhizobium sp. M7D.F.Ca.US.004.03.1.1 | reverse complement strand
CCTTCGACCAGGCCGGGCACCGCGATGCCCAGCGCCTCCACCGCACCCGCCTCGGCGCACAGCGCGCGGATGCGGATGACAAAGGCGTCGAGGTTTGCCGGCGCCGGTTCGCGGCTTAGCGCCTCCAGCATTCGCACATCGCCGGTATGGACGGCGGCGCGCAGATTGGTGCCGCCGAGATCGATGGCCAGAACCCGCGTCATCGGCCAGGCCCCTTGCCGAACGGCGGTGAGAACAGACCGCTGCCGGCATTCCACGAATGCGACGCCGCCGCGAAAGCCTGCGCATAGCGCGTGCCGCGCAGGCAGCCGCGCAGCCGGTAGAGCGCGCTGTAATAGTCGACATAGGGAAAGCTGCTCAGGCCGCGCGCTAGCTCGTATTCCTGGACCGCTTCGCTCCACGCCTCGAAGCCGTCGCTGACATCGACGAGATGCTCCGGCCGGAAGCCGTCATCGTCCTCCCAGTTCTCGCCGAACAACAGCAATTGCGGTGTATGCGCCGCATGGTCGCTCGCAACAGTCGGCAGGGCGGCGAAGAAGATGCCGGTCTGCGTCAGATGCGCGGCGGCGCGGTGGTCCTTGTGCCAGCTGCCGTGCCAATGGGTGATGACGATCTCGGGTTTCAACTCGCGAATGACGTCGCACACCTCGAGCGCCGTCTGGTCGTCTGAAGGCAGGAAGGCGTCGCGCTGGCCAAGGCTACGCATGGTGACGCCGAGCCGGGCAGCCGCCCTGCCCGCTTCCTCTTCCTTCTGCACGCAATAGTGCTCGGGGATGAGGCAGGGGTGTCCCTGTTCGCCCATGGTCAGGTGCAGGAAGGTCACGGTCGCACCGCGCTTGACGGCAGCGGCGGCCAGCGGGCCGGCGATGACCTCGGCGTCGAAGGCGTGCGCGCCCACCACCAGGATGGAGCTTGCGGCGTAGATCCTGTCCTCGATCATTTCATGCCTCCCCCGGCGCCGACGCCTTCGCGAATCTGGCGGGCCAGCAGACAATACATGATCAGGATGGGCGCCATGGAGATCGCCAGCGAGGCGAACACAAGGCCCCAGTCGGTGCGGAACTGGCCGACGAAGACGCTGATGGCCAGCGGCACGGTCTTGTAGCGGTCGTCGAAGATGAAGATCAGCGGGAAGAAGAAGTCGTTCCAAACCGCGATCGCGGTGAAGATAGCGACGATCGACACTGCCGGCTTCACCATCGGCAGGATGATCTGGAACAGGATGCGGATCTCGCCGGCGCCATCCATGCGCGCCGCCTCGTCGAGTTCGGAGGGCAGCACGCGCATGAAATTGGCGAAGATAAAGACAGCGAAGGGAATGCGAATCGCCGAATAGACGAGGATCAGGCCGGTCAGCGAATCGAGCAAGTCGAGATTGCGCATCAGCGTGAACAATTCGACCGAGGCGAGCCGGATCGGCAGCATGATGCCGGCCAGGAACAGGCCGAGCATGAGGCCGTTCCAGCCGAGCCGATAGCGGCTGAGCGGATAGGCGGCCATGGCCGAGACGACGATGGTCAGCACCACCGCACCGCCGGTGACGATCAGGCTGTTGACGAAGTTCTGGCCGAGGTGAGCACGCGTCCAGGCGTTGACGAAATTGTCGAAGGCAAAGCTTTTGGGCAGACCGAGCCGGTTGTCGTAGATCTCGGCCGTGGTCTTGAAGCAGGAGATAACGAGAATGTAGAGCGGCAGCAGAACGGCAGCCGCCCACACGACCAGCACAGTCCATCCAGGCAGCCGCGCAATTCGCCGCGAGATGGCGGGCCTTTGCGAAATCGCCAGCGCGCTCATAGCTGCACCGTGCGGCGGTCGAAGAAGCGCAGCATCATGAGCGTGCCGATGCTGAGGATCAGGAACAGCATGGTGCCCAGCGCCAGAGCCAGGCCGATATCGGTGATGCCGACCGCCCCCTCCGCGCCGAAGGCCAGCCGGTAGAAATAGGTCACCAGCGTGTCGGTCGAATAGCTCGGATTGCCCTGCACGCCCTGCATCACATAGACGATGTCGAACTGGTTGAAGGTGTTGATGAACGACAGCGTCGTCAGCGTGCCGATGGCCGGCATCAGCAGCGGCAGCGCGATCGAAAACAGCATGCGCGCATTGCCTGCGCCGTCGAGCTTTGCCGCCTCGAAGATCTGGCCGGAAATCTGGCGCAGGCCGGCGGTATAGATCAGCACCGGCAGGCCCATCCAGTTCCAGGCGTCGACGGCGATCAGCATAGTGAGCGCCGTATGGCTATTGCCGAGCACGGTCAGGCTGCCCTGATGCAGGCCGAGTCCGTTGAGCGCCCATTCGACGACGCCGCCCGGGGCCAGCAACAGGCGCCACAGCGCGCCGACGATGACAGGGCTCAGCACCGCCGGGAAGAAGAAGACCGACTGGAAGAAGGCAGCGCCCCTGTCGTGCAGGAACAGCAGCCAGGCGAACAGCAGGCCGATGCCGTTCTGGAAGACCATGATGCCGAAGAACCAGGCGGTGTTGTGCCACAGCGCGCCGTAGAGCCGGGCGCCACTGGGGAAGATAAACAGCCGCGAAAAATTCGACAGGCCGGCGAACTCGACCATGCGCAGCCCCTTCCAGATGAAGAAGCTGCCCCATAGCGACATCGCCAAGGGATAGAGGACGAACAGCGCATAGACCGCCAACGCCGGCAGGATGAACAGCACGGCCATGCGCTGCTGCGTGCGGCGAAGGCTGCTGGTGCGGCGAAGGTTGCTCATGCGCTGTTTTTTGTCCGTGAGAGGCCGGCCACGATGCGACCGGCCGACTCCTACTGCTTCGGCTTGAACCAGGTGGCGACAGCGGCCTGCATGTCGGCCGCCAGCTTCTCCGGCGCGATGTTGCCTTCGACCATGTCGATGATCTCCGACTGCAGCACCGAGGAGGCCGTCGGCGACTGCCAGCGGAAGCCGACCAGCGTCAGGTAGGGCGTCGAATTCTTTGACATCTCCATCATCTCAGCCAGCACCGGGTCCTTCACCGTGACATCGGTGCGGGCCGGCGGCCAGCCGAGCTCATCGGCGAACATCTGCGCGAATTCGGCCGAGGCCATGAAGCCCAGCACCTTGGTGGCGGCTTCCTTGTTGGCGCTTTCGGAAACGAGGCCATAGGAACCGTCGGAGAAGGCCGAGGTGTAGAGTTTTGCCCCCGCATCATCGGCGGGGAACGGGAAGATCGAGAATTTCAGCTTCGGGTTCTGCGCCTTGAACCTGCCGTTCTCGAACGAACCGCCAAGGAACATCGCCGCCTTGCCGCCGATAAACTGCTGCGTCGCGGTGGTGTAGTCGATGCCGGCGAAACCATCCGGGAAATAAGGCTTCAGCTCGGCGAAGCGCTTTAGTGCTGCGACATAGCGCGGGTCCTCGAAGGTCGCCTTGCCGGTCATCATCTCGTCGTAGAAACCGGGGCCGTAGATGGTGGGCCCGACGACACCGACGGCGATCTCCAGTTCCCAGGCCGAGCCATTGGCGCCGCCGGTGGCGATCGGCGTGATGCCGGCCGCCTTCAGCTTGTCGCAGGCGGCGACGAAATCCTTGTAGGTCTTGGGTATCTCGATGCCTTGGGCGGCAAAGATGTCCTGGTTGTAGAACACACCCATCATCGGCACTGAATAAGGCACGCCATAAACCTTACCGTCAGTGCGGCCGCGCGCGCCGCCAAGGGCCGCGTCCGCCATGTTCTTCAGCTCCGGCACGCTGTCGTCGAGCGCATCGAGATAGCCGGCATCGACAAAGGGCTGCAATTCGCCATAGGCCTTGAGCTGGGCGATATCCGGACCGCGGCCGCCGCGTAGCGCCGTGCTCAGCCGATTCTGGTAATCGGCATCCGGCGTGAACTGGATATTGACCTTGATGTCGGGGTTTTTGGCCTCGAAGGCGTCGAAGATGCGGCGCATCGCGGCTTCGTCCTCGGTGCGCCAACTCCATAGCGTCACGGTGCTGTCGGCCCTCGCCGGCACGGTGGAAAAGATGCCGGCGCAAGCGGCGGCAAGGCCGCCGATCAGGCCAAGTGCGGCGCGTCGGTGAATCGAAAGCATGCTCATTGCCAGTCTCCCATTGCTCTCAGTCCTTGGCGTTTCGCGGCGCTTCGGCACCGCGAAAGAGTCAATCGCTCGGAAAAGTCATTATAACGACATAGTGCCATTCGCAAGAGGTCTGGTGCGTCTGCGAAACGGCGACGGCAGGCTCTTTCGCCCAAGAATTCGACATAATTCACTGTTAAATATACATAAATTTCCTGCCGAAGCTGCTGCAAGGAAATTCTGCTCGATGTCATCCATAGCTTTTTCGCAAACAGACACTTGCGCCATCCTCTCATGTTGTCATAACGTCATCGCGATCGATATGCCAAGTGGAGGATGAGGAATGTCTGTTGCCTGGACTTCGAAACTGGCCCTGGCCGCGAGCCTGGCGCTCCTGCCCGTCACCAGTTGGGCGCAATCGGTCAACATCTCCTATTTGACGCATTGGTCGCCCGAGACCGTCGCGCTGCTGGAAGCGGCGGCCAAGGACTATGCGAAGACCAATCCCGACGTCAGCGTCACCGTACGCGCCGTTCCGTTCGGCGATCTCTTGACCACGCTGCGCTCCCAGGGCGGCGGCTCGGACGGCCCGACCATCGGCGGTATCTATGATCTGTGGCTGCCCGAACTCGCCCGCGACAAGCTTGTCGCGCCTGCCCCCGATGTGGTCGCCGGCGAGGTCAAGGACGCCTGGCCGGCGGGCGTCGTCAGCGCCGCCTCGGTCGGCGGCAAACTCTACGGCATTCCCAACGAGATCGACGTCTACGCGCTGAATTACAACAAGGCGCTGTTCAAGCAGGCCGGTATCACTGCTGCCCCGAAGACCTGGGACGAGTTCAAGGACGCGGCCAAGAAGCTGACCAACAAGGATGCCGGCCAGCAGGGTTTTGGCATGATCAATTCCTGGGCGGCGGGCGTCGTCCACCCCTTCGCCTCGCTGCTGGTGTCCAACGGCGGCGATCTGGTCAAGGACGGCAAGCCGGTACTGGACAGCTCGCAGGCCACTGAAGCCTTCCAGCTCTACGAAGACCTGATCAAGTCGGGCGCCAGCGTGCCCGCCATGGCGACGGCCGACGCCAACACAACCGGCCCGTTCCTCGACAATTTCGTCTCCGGCAAGACCGGCATGATCATCATGGCCAACTGGTGGGAGAGCGCGCTGAAGAGCGGCATGGGCGACAAGTTCACTGATATCGCCACCGCGCCGATCCCGGTCGGCCCGAGCGGCGACAAGCCGCATTCGATCTCCTATTCCTGGATGACCGTGGTCAACGCCAATGCCGGCGCGGCCGAGCAGAAGGCGGCCTGGGATTTCCTAGCCTGGCTGAACAATCCGAAGTCTGGCGAGAACGGCGCCTCGGCGATGTCCGACATATTGATGTCGATGGGCATCCTACCGTCGCGCCTGTCCGATATCGAGGCACACAAGGACAAGCTCGGCTCCGAGTTCCTGTCCGGCTATGTCAGCGTGCTGGCCGATGCAAAGCCCTTCCCGGTGGTGCCGGGCGGTCAGGAGTTCAGCGAATCCCTGCAGCAGACGCTCGAAGCGTTGCAGTATGGCCAGGTCTCGGCCAAGGATGCGCAGGCTACGGCGCAGGCCGACGCCACCTCTATCCTGGAGCGCGCCGCCAAGTAGACTGGAGCCATGATCAACAGGTACCGTGCCTCGGCGGGCATCATGCTGGCGCCCGCCGTGACGCTGATCGGCGTCTTTGTCCTCTTGCCGATGCTGCTCACCGTCTGGCTGTCTGTCCAGGACTGGTCGACGCAGACACCGTTTTCCAGTGCAAGCTTCATCGGCCTCGACAATTTCCGCGAGATTTTTGGCCCGACCTCGGTCGGCCGTGACTTCAAGGGCGCGCTTGCCAACACCGCGATCTACACAGCGCTGTCGGTCATCCTGATCCTGCCGCTTTCCGTTGTGTTCGGGCTGATGGTCTATCAGCGCGACGTCGCCGGCGGCACGGCGCTGAGAACCGTGCTGTTTGCCACCTACATGGTGCCGATGATCGCGGTGGCGCTGGTCTGGTCAAAACTCTATTCGCCGAGCGAAGGGCCGCTCAACCAGATGCTCGGCCTGATCGGCATCGGCCCGCAGCCGTGGCTGTCCTCGCCGCGTTCGGCGCTGCTGTCGATCGTCTTCCTCAATGTCTGGCAGCAGGTCGGCTATTTCACCGTGCTGGCGATCGCCGGGCTGACGCAGATCCCCGGCAGCCTCTATGAGGCGGCAAAGCTGGACGGCGCCAACCGGCGCGAGCAGTTCCGCTTCATCACCCTGCCGCTGCTGCGGCGCACGCTGTTGTTCAGCGCCGTCATCGCCATCATCAACGCCGTGCAGGTGTTCGAGCCGGTTGCGCTCATCACGCAGGGCGGGCCGGTCGGCTCGACCAATGTGCTGACCTACCACATCCGCCGCGTCGGCATCGAGCGCGCGCAGGGCGGGCTGGGGTCGGCGATGGCGGTGATGCTGATGCTGTCGCTGATCGTCGTGGTCTGCGCGCTGTTTGCCTTCGCCAACCGGAAGAACGACGAATGAGCGCGCGCGCATTTACCGGATCGTCGACCCGGCTGCCGCGCAAGCGCCCGTCGGGCCGCAAGGCGCTGCTGGCAACGCTGATGCTGCTGGTCGCCGTCGCCTCGGCCTTCCCGCTGCTGTGGATGGTGCTGTCGAGTCTCAAAACCCCGGCCGAGAGCATGCAGGTGCCACCGGTGTGGATCTCCGGCACGCCGAGCCTCGACGCCTATGAGAAGGTTTCGGGCGTGGTCAATGTCGGCCGCTCGATGTGGAACTCTCTGGTCATCGCCTCGATCACGACCGCCGGCATCCTCCTCACCAGCATGATGGCCGGCTACGCCTTCGCCAAATACCACTTCCCCGCCAAGTCGCTGCTGTTTTCGGTGCTGATCGCCACCATGTTCCTGCCGCCGATCGTGACGCTGATCCCGCTCTACCGCCTCGTCGGATCGATCGGGCTCAACGCCAGCCTGGCGGGCATCATCGTACCCAATCTCGCCAATGCCTTCGGCATCTTCCTGATGCGCCAATTCATCGCTGGCGTGCCGGACGATCTGATCGACGCCGCGCGCATGGATGGCGCGTCGGAGCTGCTGATCCTGTTCAAGATTGTGGCGCCGAGCGTCGCGCCGGCGATCGCGGCACTGGCGCTGTTTGCCTTCGTCTATCACTGGAACAGCTATTTGTGGCCGCTGACCGTGCTGCAGGGCAATGCGGACGCCTATCCGATCGTCATCAGCCTCAGCCGCCTGCTCAGCTACAACAGGGGCGCGGTCAACACCGGCCTGGTGATGGCCGGCGCCACGCTCGCCGTACTGCCGCCGCTGCTGCTGTTCGTCTTCCTGCAGCGCTTTTTCGTCGATTCCATCGTCGGCTCCGCGATCAAGGGATAAGCTGCAGAAGCTTGCCGCTCGGACCACGGCCCTGCTTGCCAAATGCCGTCATGCCGCCCATACAGCAGGGCAATCGCCCGCCCGAGGTCGTGGTCCGCCTCTCCTTCGATTTTGCCAGGGATACTGTCTAATGTCCGCGACGCTGTGGTCAAAGCCGTGACGGATCACTCCACGCCATCGCTCGCCAGCCTGGGCTGGACGGAATTTTTCGGCGACCAGCTCGAACCCGGCGACGCCAATTTCGTCCCGACGCGGATCGCCACGGTCCATCGCGACCGCCTGACCGGCCTCTCCCAGGCAGGGCCGGTCGATCTGACGCTGCCGGCACAGGCGAACACCGGTGACTATGCCGTCGGCGACTGGGTGCTGGTCGATGGGCATGAGCACCTGGTCCAGCGCCGCCTGACCCGCAAGACGGTGCTGGAACGCCGCACCCAGGGCGGCAGGGTGCCGCAGCTTGCCGCGGCCAATGTCGACACACTGTTCATCGTCACCTCGTGCAATGCCGACTTCAATCCCGCCCGGCTCGAGCGCTATCTGGCGCTGGCCAATGAGGCCGGAACGACGCCGGTGATCCTGCTGACCAAGGCCGACACCGCTGAAGACGCCGAGGCGTATGAAAGGCAGGCTGCGGCGTTGCAGCGTGGATTGCCGGTCGTGATGCTAAATCCCCGCACATCGGATGCGGCAACCGTCTTGGCTGCCTGGTGTGGTGCTGGCCAGACGGTGGCGCTGATCGGCTCCTCCGGGGTCGGCAAGTCTACGTTGGTCAACACGCTGGCCGGATCGGCGCAGCAATCGCCGCAACAGACCGGAGGCATTCGCGAGCACGATTCCAAGGGACGCCACACCACCACGTCGCGATCGCTGCATTCCATTGCCGGCGGCGGCTGGGTGATCGACACGCCGGGCATGCGGACGCTGCAGGTCAGCGATGTCGGCTATGGCATCGACACGCTGTTTGCCGAAATCACCGAGCTCGCGCCGCTGTGCAAGTTCCGCGACTGCACGCATGTGCATGAGCCAGGCTGTGCTGTGCAGGCAGCCCTGAAGGCCGGGACGCTCGATCCGGAGCGCCTTGCCCGCTGGCGCAAGCTGTCCGACGAGAACCAGAACAACACGCCGGTTCCGAGCGGCCCTCGCGGCGCCAAGTCACCCGGGGGTCGCGGCAAAAGGCGTTGAACGGCCGAGGCTGAACTGGCTTCAGCGCCGCGCCGTACCGAAGACCCGATCCCAAAGTGCTGACGTAACACCGAAATTAACCGATTCGTCGATGTGATGATGCAGGGCGTGGCGGCGCTTGAGCGTGTAGAGGTAGCTCGGATGGGTGGGATGCCAATGATGAATCATGTGGTGGACGCTGATGTACCAGAGGTACCCCAGCATCAGCCCGCAGCTTACCGCGCTCGCGGTTGCGAAGTCCGAGACCACCCAAACGGGAACAAACGCGACCAGGGCATGCACCCCGAGGCTGAGCCAGGTCGGCGTGCCCACCGAACTGCGCTCCTCGACATGGTGACGATCATGCAGGTCCTTGATGTAGGGAATGTGGTGAAGGACGAACCTGTGCAGGAGGTATTCGGTCAGCGTCCAGAGGCCGAGACAGGCGAGGACCGTGCCTATCCAGCCTGGCGCACTCTCTTCGCCGGCCTCGAGCAATCCGGCCACTGCCAGCACGGCGATCACCAGCGGATACACCACGAAGTCGCTATAGTAGCCAATAAGACCGAGTTGCATCGTCACCTAGCCTTCGTGCCGCCAAATAAGCGATGGTGTCAGATTGCCGGACTCGCGAGTGAGGTGCAATGCAGACGTGCCAGACATAGCGTCGCAATCCCTTGGTGCAAGGTTCGCGTCAACGATTCGAGGACCATCGGCAGGCTGCCGGCTTCGCAGACGGACGTATAAAATGGCAAAACGCAGCGCGGGATTGCTGATCTATCGCCGCAGCGACGGCGATCTCAGGGTGTTGCTGGTCCACCCAGGCGGACCGTTCTGGGCGAAGAAGGACGATGGTGCGTGGTCGATACCGAAGGGTCTTGTCGACGAGAATGAGGACGAGTTGACGGCAGCGCAACGCGAGACAGAGGAAGAGCTTGGCGTCAAGGTCGATGGCTCGTTCGCGCGGCTCGGCGACTACAGGCAACCGGGCGGCAAGATCGTCTCGGCCTGGTCTGTCGAGGCGACCATCGACATCGACGTAACCACCATCAAGAGCAACAGCTTCACCATGGAATGGCCGCCAAGATCGGGATCCCTCAAGGCGTTCCCAGAGGTCGACAGAGCAGGCTGGTTCACCTTGCCCGAGGCCGAAGTGAAGATCCTCAAGGGGCAGCGCCCGATGCTTTTGGATTTTGCCAGGCAGCAAGGCGCCGGATGATCCGCAGCCCTCAGTAAGGCAGGCCGACATAGTTCTCGGCGAGTGCGGTCGATGCAGCATGCGACTGCACGAGGTAGTCGAGCTCGGCCTCCTGGATGCGCTGGCCGAAGTCGCCGGTGTCGGGAAAGCGGTGCAGCATCATCGTCATCCACCAGGAAAAGCGCACGGCCTTCCAGACCCGTGCCAGCGCCTTTTGCGAATAGCAATCAATGCCAGCCATGGTTTTGTCGCGGTAGAAGTCGCGAAAACCTGGGAAGAGATAGCGCACGTCGCTGGCAGCGAGGTTGAGGCCCTTGGCGCCGGTCGGCGGCACGATGTGGGCGGCGTCACCAACCAGGAAAAGCTTGCTGAAGCGCATTGGCTCGGCAACGAAGGAGCGCAGCGGCGCGATCGATTTCTCGAAGGATGGCCCGGTGACGACATTTGCCGCCGTCTGCTCCGGCAAGCGGCGGCGCAACTCGTCCCAAAAGCGATCGTCCGACCACGCCTCGACGCGATCGTCCTGTGGGCACTGCACATAGTAGCGGCTGCGATGCGTCGAGCGCATCGAGCACAGCGCAAAACCCCGCTCATGATTGGCATAGACCAGTTCGTGATCGGCAGGCGGCACTTCGGCCAGCACGCCGAGCCAGCCGAACGGATACTGCCGCTCGAAGGTTTTCAGCGCACGCTCAGGCACCGATTTCCGGCTGACGCCGTGGTAGCCGTCGCAGCCGGCAATGAAGTCGCAATCGATCCGATGCGTGACGCCGTCCCGGTCATAAGTGGCGAAAGGTGCGGCGCCATCGAAATCGTGCAGAGCGACATTTGCCGCCTCATAGATCGTGGTCAGTCCTGCCGCGTCGCGCTTGTCCATCAAATCGTGCGTCACTTCGGTCTGGCCGTAGACGGTGACATGCCTGCCGCCGGTCAGTGCCTCGAGGTCGATGCGGTGCAGGCGTCCGTCGAAGGCGAGCGAGATGCCGGAATGCGGCAGCCCTTCGGCATGCAGCCTTGCTGCCGCACCGGCCTGTTCCAGCAGTTCGACCGTGCCCTGTTCGAGCACCCCTGCCCGCACGCGGCCAAGCACGTGCTCGCGGCTCGCCCGTTCCAGAATGACCGTCTCGACGCCGATGCCGGCCAGAAGCTGCCCGAGCAGCAGGCCGGACGGTCCGGACCCGATGATGACGATTTGTGTGCGCATCAGTGGCCCAGACTTTCGATCTGTCCGGTCAGCTCGGCGGCAAGGCGCAGCGACGCGGCCGTTGCGACGACCATTTGCGGCAGCAGCAGCCATTCCAGCGTCCAGGCCGCGCCCGAGCGCTCCTGCTCATGCACGAGCGCCTGATGCATCCCGGAAAGCTGCGTGGCGTTGAAGCGGGCAAGCGCCACCAGTGCCTCTGCCTTCACGGGATTCTGCTTGTGCGGCATGGCCGACGAGCCGCCGCCGCCTGAGAGTTCGATGTCGGTTCCACCTTGCGCCATCAGCGCCATGTCCTGGCCGAACTTGCCGAGGCTGCCGGTCACCAGCGACATAAGGCCGGCAAAATCGGCGAGTGCATCACGCTGGCTATGCCATTGCGGTGCGTCGCCAAGGCCGAGTTTTGCGGCAAGGGCTGCGCGCACCGCCGGCCCTTTATCGTCTAGCTTCTCCAGTGTGCCGGCGGCCCCGCCAAACTGCACCACCAGCAGGCGTCTCGACTGTTCGGACAATCTCTCCTGGTGCCGTTGCAGCGGCGCCCGCCACGCCGTCACGCGATCCGCAACTTTGATCGGAATCGCCTTCTGCATGCGCGTCATTCCGGTCAGCGCCCTGCCGCCAAAACGCTCTTCGAGCGAAGCGAGGCGCATGACGGTTTCGGTCAACAGCAGATCGAGATGCTCGACGACGGATTTCAGCCGAAGCATCAAGCCGGTGTCGATGACATCCTGGCTGGTCGCGCCGAAATGCACTTTCTGGCCATGCGGTTCGCCGACCGCCGCCCTGATCTGGCGCACCAGTTCCGGCACGATGACGCCGTCTTTTGCGACACCGGCCCGCAGCAAGGCGGTGTCGGGCCGGAATGTGGCCAGTGCGGCCACGATCGCTGCCGCGGCATCTCTGGTGATGAACCCGGTTTCGGCCTCTGCTTGCGCCAGCGCCCGTTCGAAGGCCAGCATCGCCTTGATTTCGGCCTCGACGGAAAAATGCCTCGCCGCTTCCTCGTCACCGAGGAGTGCGGAGAGCAGTGGATGGTCGAAGGGCGATACGGTCATGTCGCACGTCTCCTGAGCATCAGCTGTCGAAGAAGACCGTTTCCTTCTCCCCCTGGAGATGGACGTCGAAGACGTAGGTGTCGCCCTGACGCTCGGCGATCAGCGTCGGCACGCGAACGCGATGCTCGATGCGCGCCAGGATCGAATCCCCGGCATTGGCCTTTTCCTCGTCGGAAAAATACAGCCGTGTGTGCAGGCCGAGATTGATGCCGCGCGCGACGATCCAGAGGGTGATGTGCGGGGCCATCAGGCGGCCATCACTCGAAGGCACGCGGCCCGGCTTGATCGTGTCGAACGTGCACAGACCGGTGTCCATGTCGGTCGGGCAACGGCCCCAGCCGAAGAAATTTGGATCGGCAGCGCCGCGCAAGTCGGTCGGCGAATTGTAGAGCCCGTCTGCATCCGCCTGCCAGATCTCTATCAGCGCGTCCCTGAGCGGCGTGCCGGTGCCATCGAGCACATGGATGCGCAAGCCGATGCGCTCGCCTTTGGTCTTGTCGTTGACCATAGTGGCGCCGAGATCGCTGGGATAGACGCCGCCTATGCCGCAGAAATTGGGCGTCAGCCCGATATGGACGTAGGGTCCGGCGGTCTGCGAGGGGCTTTCCCTGAGCCGGTCGAGCGATTGAGCCATCAATTGCCCTCCGGCCTGTTTTCGAACAGTGACGCGCGGCGCCCGCGCAGCACGATGTCGAACTTGTAGGCGCGCGCGTCGAAGGGGATCGTCGCTTGCATGTCGAGCGCAGCGATCAGCGTCTCGATGGCCGCCTTGTCGGGGATGCCGCGCACGATCGGGCATTGCCAGATCAGCGGGTCGCCCTCGAAATACATCTGTGTGATCAGCCGCTGCGCGAAGCCGTGGCCAAAGACAGAGAAATGGATATGCGAGGGCCGCCAGTCGTTCGGCCCGTTCGGCCAGGGATAGGGACCGGGCTTGACGGTGCGAAACGCATAGCCGCCATCCTCGCCTGTAATAGTGCGGCCGCAGCCGCCGAAATTCGGGTCGAGCGGCGCCAGATAGCCGTCCTTCTTGTGGCGATAGCGGCCGCCGGCATTGGCCTGCCAGAATTCGAGCAGCGCGCCGGGCACACCAACACCGCGTTCATCGAGCACCCGCCCATAGACGACGATGCGCTCGCCGAGCGCGCTCTCGCCGGGCCTGGCAAAATTGTGGATCAGGTCGGCATCGAGTTCGCCCAGCATGGCGTGACCGAAGACCGGGCCTGCAATCTCC
>NZ_RZQG01000709.1:0-3180 GCF_003998635.1 Mesorhizobium sp. M7D.F.Ca.US.004.03.1.1 | reverse complement strand
GATCTCGATCACGCGGCTTGCCGCGCAGACCGACCGGCCGGAGCGGTTCATCGGCATACATTTCATGAACCCGGTGCCGCTGATGAAGTTGGTCGAACTGGTGCGCGGCATCGCCACCGAGGACCAGACCTTCGAGGCAGCCAAGACCTACGTGAAGCAGCTCGACAAGACGATCACGGTCTCGGAGGATTTTCCGGCCTTCATCGTCAACCGCATCCTGCTGCCGATGATCAACGAGGCGATCTACACGCTCTATGAGGGCGTCGGCTCGGTCGATGCCATCGACACCGCTATGCGGCTCGGCGCCAACCATCCGATGGGACCGCTGCAGTTGGCTGACTTCATCGGGCTCGATACCTGCCTGTCGATCATGCAGGTGCTGCATGACGGCCTGTCGGACTCGAAGTACCGCCCTTGTCCGCTGCTGGTGAAATATGTCGAGGCCGGCTGGCTCGGCCGCAAGACCGGGCGTGGCTTCTACGATTATCGCGGCGAGCATCCCGTCCCGACGCGCTGATCAGATCCGCGTCAGCGGAAACCCGAAGCCTCTCGGATCAGAGGTTGATACCCGGATCAGGAGGCCGCAGCCAGCGGCTCGGGCGGCACTGCCTTGCCGTCCACAATCTCCCCTTCCGGCGCCACGCAAACGCAGCCACGGCCGGCCGCCTTGGCCGCATAGCAAGCTGCATCGGCCCTAGCGATGATCTCGTCGACCTCGCCGCAATTGGCGCTGATCGCGGCCAGCCCGATGCTGGCGCCGATCACGTGAGGACGGCCGTCCCAGGTGAAGTCCAGGCCGCCGATCGAATCGATGATGGAGCGCGCAGCGATCTTGGCACCGGCTGCCGAACCCGATTTCAAAATGACCGCGAATTCATCGCCGCCCAGACGAGCAACGATGTCCTCTGGACCAAGCACGCCGCGAACCGCCGCGGCAACCCGTTTCAGCAGCGCGTCTCCCGCCGCGTGGCCGCCCGTATCGTTGACCAGTTTGAAATGGTCGAGATCGATGAACATGAACTGGTGTCCGCCGCCTTTGCCCGAGGTACCGTCCTTGCGGGCCTGACCGACCAGTTCCTCCATGGCGCGAATGAAGCTCGAGCGATTGGCAAGGCCGGTCAGCGCGTCATGCGCGGCGGCATGGGCGAGCTGGCGCTGCAGCGCGCGCGCATCGGTAAAGTCCTGGAAAACGATGACCAGCCCGCAGAATTCGTTCCGCTCGTTGATGATCGGCGACACGACCTGACGGATGCTGCAGCGTGTGTCGTCGCGCCGGATGAGAACGGCGCGGCTGTTCTGATCTGCGGGCGCCAGGCCGCCGATCGCCGGTCGGATCACGCCGATCCGGTGCCCCGTCTCCTCGTCAACTGCCCAGTAGACATGGCCAAGCATCTTGCCGAGAGCCTCGCCGCCGGCAACACCGGTCAGCTTTTCGGCGACCGGGTTCATGAAGGTGACGCGGTTTGCGGCATCGGTGCAGATGACGGCATCACCGATCGACTGCAGGGTCACCCTCAGCCGCTCCTTTTCATCGGCAAGCATTGCCGCCGATACGGTGAGGCGTGCTTCGGCCTCCTTGCGTCGGGTGATGTCGGTCAGGCTGCCAATGGCCCTGATCAGCCGGCCATCCTCGTCACGCTCGATGGCCTTGCCGCGGTCGAGGATCCACATCCAGTGGCCATCCTTGTGGCGCATCCTGAACTCGGCTTCAAAGAACGGCGTCTTGCCCTCGAGATGGGCGCGATCCGCTTCCGCGACAATCTCGCGATCGTCGGGATGGATCATCGTCAGCCAGCGGTCGGTGTCGCCATCGAGCTCGCCATCCGCATAGCCCAGCATCTTGACCCAGGTCGAGGAATAGGTCGTGCCGCCCTTGCGCATGTCGAGGTCCCAGACACCTTGGCCGGCGCCGGCCAGGGCGAAATTCCAACGCGTTTCCGCTTCGGCAATGCGCGCCTCGGCCTGCTTGCGTGCGTCGATGTTCTCGATTTGCGAGACAAGATAGAGCGGGCGGCCGCTGTTCTCGTCGCGAATGACCGAGCCCGCAAGATGGGCCCAGACCGGCGTTCCGTCCTTCCTGAGATAGCGCTTCTCGAAGTGGAAGGAATTGACCGTGCCCGCCTTCAGATCGTCCATCGTCTCCCGCCCGATCTGCAGATCGTCGGGATGCGTGATCTGGAAGAAGGTCAGCGCCTCGATCTCTTCACGGCTGTAGCCAAGCATGGCGGCGAAGGCCGGATTGGTCTCGCGAATGCGCCCGTCGAGACCGACAACGGCCATACCGATCGCCGAATCCGCCATGGCGCGGCGGAAGCGCATCTCGCTCTCGGCGATCTGCTGACGATCCTCGCTGATCCGACGGGTGGACATGACAGCGAGGAACAGCGCGCCCGCCGCCACCGCCACCGAGATCTGCAGGCAGAGTTTCAGCGCTTCGGTGCCGAGGTCCAGGCGCGACAGCAGGATCGAAGCCGCTAGGACGCCCAGGCCGGCCACGAGCAACGCCAAGCCTGCATGCCCAAGAGATTTTCGGCTGGTCAATCCTCGCCACATCACGATACGTGCCACCCCCGTGCGCAAACGCATGTTCTCGCATCAACCTTGACGGATCGATTTTAAGGAAAGGTTGCGTCCGGCATACCGGCGCCATCGCTAACCGGCAAACAATTGCCGGCATGATTAAGGATCGGTGTGCATGGGCTCGGGATCGTGGCGGAACGCTACCAGCGCACGAAAAATCGTCCGCCGAGCGCACCGAGCAACGCGAGTGCTGCGATCGCTATCGTGTACCAGGTGGCGACGAAAAGCGGCGAATCGTCGAAGCAGTGCGCGGCGTAGAAGGTCGCCGCCAGCCCGCCGGCGAGCAGACCCGCCACCGCACCGGCCAGCACCGGCCGTGTCGGCGCGCCGTAGCGCAGCATCCACAGGAAGATGGCAAGCGGACCGAGGCCGATCAACGGGATGAAGCCCATGCAGATCATCATGTTGGAGCCGACCATCCTTGTTCCCCACAGCGCCTCCGGCACCATGAAAAGCTCCAGAATCACCGCCACTGCTACCAGCACCGGAGCCGCGGCCATCCAGGCCATCGCCCGGCCCGTCGAGGCACCCGGCGTCGACAAGGCGCGGATCAAGGCAAAGGCGCTGACCGCAAGCACGATGGTGAAGACGAATTTGGAG
>NZ_RZQG01000708.1:0-3182 GCF_003998635.1 Mesorhizobium sp. M7D.F.Ca.US.004.03.1.1 | reverse complement strand
ATCCACCGGCCTTGCAGCATGGGCGAAGGCATATGGACGTTTTGAAAATCGCGGCCTTTTCGGATGGCAACACCGGCGGCAACCCTGCCGGAGTCTTGATCAGCGATATCTTGCCCGATGCGGCCGACATGCAGCTTCTGGCGGCGCAGGTCGGATTCTCGGAAACCGCCTTTGCCGCTCCTGAAGGCGACGGCTGGCGGGTCCGTTATTTCTCGCCGGAAACGGAAGTTCCCTTTTGCGGGCATGCCACCATCGCGCTTGGTGCGGCGCTGGTCCGGCAGTTTGGCGATGGAGTTTTCCCGCTGACCCTGAACCAGGCCAGCATAACCGTCGAAGGGTTTCGCGATGGTGTAAATGTCGCTGCCGCGCTGCAGTCGCCACCGACACGCAGCAAACCGGCCTCGCCTGAGCTGATTTCCGAAGCGCTGGCGTTGTTCGGTTACACCTCCAGCGATCTCGATCCGGCCATTCCACCGGCGCTGATCCATGGCGGCGCAGACCATCTTGTGCTTGCCCTCAAGTCGCGGCAGGCGCTGGCCGCCATGAGCTACGATCTGAAAGCCGGGCAAGCGCTGATGCGGCGAGAAGGGTTGGTGACGATCCTGCTGGCCTATGTGGAAACGCCACGGCTTTTCCACACGCGCAATCCGTTTGCCTCCGGCGGCGTCTATGAGGATCCGGCGACAGGTGCCTCGACGGCCGCCTTCGCCGGCTATCTGCGTGACATTGGCTGGCCGCATGGCGGCGCGATCGATGTCGTGCAAGGCGAGGACATGGGCATGCGCTCGCGTCTGCACGCTGACATTCCGCCAACGCCCGGAAGTTCGATCAGGGTTTCAGGCACCGCCCGAATGATGGACGAAGCATAGGCCCACGCATGCTCATGCCGGCCGTTTCAGACCCAGATGGTCGCGCAATGTGCGGCCCTCGTAGTCCGTCCGGAACAGGCCACGCCGCTGCAGTTCCGGCACAACGAGCGTGGCAAAGGCATCGAGTTCGCCGGGGAAGTAAGAGGGCATGACGTTGAAGCCGTCAGCCGCGCCACCTTCGAATCGCGCCTGCAGCTCGTCGGCGACCTGGGCCGCTGTGCCGACAATGCGCCAATGGCCGCGCGCGCCGGCAAAATGGCGGGCGAGCTGGCGAATGGAAAGATTGTCGCGGCGGGACTGCTCTATGACCAGCGCTTGCCGGCTCTTCATCCCCTCGCTCTCCGGCAGTTCCGGCAGCGGCCCATCGATCGGATAGCGCCACAGGTCGGAGATGCTGAGATAACTGGATAAAAGCGCAACGCCGACATCGTCGGGGATCAACTCCTGCAATTCCTCGTATTTTTCACGGGCCTTCGCCTCGGTCTCCGCCACAACTGGCGCGACGCCGGGCATGATCTTGATGTCGTCAGGCTCGCGCCCATAGGTGGCCATGCGCCCCTTGAGATCGTCATAGAAGGCCTTGGCTTCCTCGAAGGTCTGCGCCGCCGTGAACACCACATCGGCGGTGCGGGCGGCAAGGTCGCGGCCGACATCCGAGGCGCCGGCCTGGACCATCACCGGCGCGCCTTGCGGCGAGCGTGGCAGGTCAAGCGGGTCGCGAACCGAAAAGCTCTGGCCGTCGTGGCCAGAGCCGAGCTTCTCACGCCAAAGCCTGGCAACCACTTCGGCGAACTCACGCGCGCGCTCATAACGGTCGGCATGCGGACGCAAGCCGGTCGAGCCGAAATTCGCGGCTTCGATGGGGCTGGCCGAGGTGACCAGGTTCCAGCCGGCCCTGCCGCCGCTCAGATGGTCGAGCGACAGGAAGGTTCGCGCCAGCCCATAGGGCTCGTTGTAGCTTGTCGAGGCTGTTGAGACGAGGCCGATGCGGCTGGTCTGGGCGGCGAGCGCCGAAAGCAGGCTGATCGGCTCGAAACCGATCGAGCGCGATGTCTGGCTGGCGATACCGACATTGGCTTCGCGCAGGCCGGCGGCGTCCTCGCAGAACACCATGTCGAATTTCGCCGCCTCCGCTGTGCGTGCCAGCTGGATGTAATGGTCGATGTCGATGCCGGCGGTCACGTGTGCCTTGGGGTGGCGCCAGGCGGCGATGTGATGACCTGTCGCCCATAGGAAGGCGCCGAGCTTCATCTGGCCAGCGGTCATTGGTCACCTCCGCCGGCAAGCCCGAGGTGCGAGCGCAAAATTGTCCCGCGATAGTTCTCTCGAAACAGGCCACGCAGCCGCAGCGCCGGCAAGACCAGATCGACGAAATCGTTGAGTGCTGAGAGTTGTGCCGGCATCAGGATGTTAAACCCGTCGCAGTTTTTCGCCCGGAAACCTTTTTCCATGCTGTCGGCAATGGTCGGCTTGGCGGTGCCATTGGTGACGAGCGAGATATTCATCAGAAGCCTCACGGCATCCGGATCGCGTCCGCAGGCGGCGACGCGGCGCTTCAGTTCGTCATAGCGTGCTTGCGCATTCTCGATCGGTTCGTCGTCAAGCAGGATGACATCGGCGGTGCGGGCGGCAATATCGAAGTCGGATTCCCGCAGGCCCGACAAGACCAGCACCGGCGTGTCCTGTGGCGACCGTGCGACGTTCAGCGGTCCGCGCACGGAAAAGAACTCGCCCTTGTGCTCAAGCAGGTGCATCTTTTTGGGATCGTGGAAGCGGCCGCCGCTCTGGTCGAACAGGAGCGCGTCCGCATCCCAGCCGTTCCACAGGCCCTGAACGATGTCGATATATTCTCCGGTGCGGCGGCGGAAATCGCCTGATGAAAACCCCTCCGGCCGGCTAAAATTGGCCGCTTCGCGCGGATTCTGCGCCATGGTCGCGTTCCAGCCGGTGCGGCCATGGCTGATGATGTCGAGTGAAGCAAAACGGCGCGCCAGATTGTAGGGCTGGTGGGCAATTGTCGAGGCAGCGGCAACGAGGCCGATCCTGGTAGTCACTGTGGCCAGTGCGGCCAGCAACGTCGTCGCTTCGAAGGGCATCTGCCTACTTGCTGCATCGTTACTCGAAGCCGGCACGGAATCGGCAAGGAACACCATGTCCAGCCCAGCTGCTTCGGCCTTTTGCACGAAACCAGCCAGGCGGCTGAATTCCGGCTCCGGTGATGGATCGGCGGTTCCCGCAAACAGCGAAACGGCAAGATGCATTGTGGCGCCGTTGTCCATCGATGGTCCCTGCAAGACGAAAATCGACCTGAAC
>NZ_RZQG01000707.1:0-3182 GCF_003998635.1 Mesorhizobium sp. M7D.F.Ca.US.004.03.1.1 | reverse complement strand
TACATGGTCAACGCGCACTGCGCCGACGCCATGGTCTGCATCTCCAATTGCGACAAGATCACGCCCGGCATGCTGATGGCGTCGTTGCGCCTCAACATCCCGACCGTCTTCGTTTCCGGCGGGCCGATGGAAGCCGGCAAGGTGGTGCTGGCCGGCAAGACGCAGGCGCTCGACCTCGTCGACGCCATGGTCGCGGCCGCCGACGACAAGATCTCCGATGAGGACGTCAAGGTCATCGAGCGCTCGGCCTGCCCGACCTGCGGCTCCTGCTCGGGCATGTTCACCGCCAATTCGATGAACTGTTTGACCGAGGCGCTTGGCCTGTCGCTGCCCGGCAACGGTTCTACATTGGCGACGCATGCCGACCGCAAGCGGCTGTTCGTCGAGGCCGGCCATCTGATCGTCGATCTCGCCCAGCGCTATTACGAGCAGGATGACGAGACGGCGCTGCCGCGCAACATCGCCTCGAAGGGCGCCTTCGAGAACGCCATGACGCTCGACATCGCCATGGGCGGGTCGACCAACACCGTGCTGCATATTCTGGCCGCCGCGCATGAGGGCGAGATCGACTTCGATCAGGACGACATCGACGCGCTGTCGCGCAAGGTGCCGGTGCTGTGCAAGGTTGCTCCAGCCAAGTCCGACGTTCATATGGAAGACGTTCACCGCGCCGGCGGCATCGTGGCGATCCTCGGCCAGCTCGACAATGCCGGCCTGATCAACCGCGATTTGCCGACCGTGCACACGCGAACGCTGGGTGACGCGCTCGACCATTGGGATATTTCCCGCTCGACCAGCCAGAGCGTGCGCGATTTCTTCCTGGCGGCTCCTGGCGGCGTGCCGACACAGGTCGCCTTCAGCCAGGACCGCCGCTGGGACGAACTCGATCTCGACCGCGAGAAAGGCGTTATCCGGTCAGTCGAACATCCCTTTTCCAAGGATGGCGGCCTTGCCGTGCTGAAAGGCAATCTGGCGCTCGACGGCTGCATCGTGAAGACGGCCGGCGTCGATGAATCGATCCTGAAGTTCACCGGCCCGGCCCGCGTATTCGAAAGCCAGGATTCGAGCGTCAAGGCGATCCTGTCGAACGAGATCAAGGCCGGTGATGTCGTGGTCATCCGCTATGAGGGGCCGCGCGGCGGCCCCGGCATGCAGGAAATGCTCTACCCGACCAGCTATCTGAAGTCGAAAGGCCTCGGCAAGGCCTGCGCGCTGGTCACCGACGGCCGCTTCTCCGGCGGCACGTCGGGCCTGTCGATCGGCCATGCGTCGCCGGAAGCCGCCGAGGGCGGCCTGATAGGATTGGTGCAAGAGGGCGACACGATCGAGATCGATATCCCGAACCGCAGTATCCGCCTTGCTGTCGATGACGCAGAACTCGCTGCCCGCCGGGCGGCGATGGAGGCAAAGGGCACCTTGGCCTGGAAGCCCGAGGAAAAGCGCAAGCGCAAGGTGACGACAGCCTTGCGCGCCTATGCCGCCATGGCGACCAGCGCGGCCAAGGGCGCGGTGAGGTTCGTGCCGGAGTAGGGGTTGCGCAGAGGCTCCCTCATCTGGCTGCTTCGCGGCCACCTTCTCCCTGCTGGGGAGAAGAGGCAGGCGCCGGCGTTGACGATCTCTTCTCCCCTCGGGGAGAAGGTGGCCCGAAGGGCCGGATCAGGGCATGGCGCCCACATCCGGAACACCATCACGGCATCAACTGATACTCATAAAGCTTCTGATAGAGCCCGCCCTGCTTGAGCAAGCTCTTGTGCGGGCCGCTTTCCATCACCTTGCCGGCTTCGAGCACCACGATGGTGTCGGCCTGGTGCACGGTCGACAGACGGTGCGCGATGACGATCGTCGTGCGCCCTTCCGTCAATTGCTGCAGCGCATCGCGAAACAGCGCTTCCGATTCGGCGTCGAGTGCGCTGGTCGCTTCATCCAAGAGCAGGATCTCGGCATTGCGCAGCATGGCGCGTGCGATCGAGATCCGTTGGCGCTGTCCGCCGGACAGCAGCGCGCCGTTCTCACCCACTTCGGTGTCGTAGCCCTTCGCCTGCGCGCGGATGAAATCGTGCGCGTTGGCCGCCTTGGCGGCGGCGATCACTTCATCGTCGGTCGCGTCCTGACGCCCAAGCCGGATGTTGTGCATGATCGTGCCGGCAAACAGAAACGTGTCCTGGCTGACATAGGCGATCTTTTCCCGCAGCGACGCCAGCGTCGCATGGGAAATGTCCTGGCCGTCGAACAGCACCTTGCCGCTCTGCGGGTCGTACATGCGCATGATCAGGTTCAGAACAGTCGACTTGCCGCCGCCGGAAGGCCCGACCAGCGCCGTCATCTTGCCGGGCGCAAGGGTCAGGTCGAACCGGTTCAACACCGGCGGGCCATTCTGGTAGGCGAAGCTGACGGCGTCGAACCGGATCTCGCCCGGTCCGGCCAGAAGCGGCTTTGCATCCGGCTTCTCGGCCAGCGTCAGCGGCTCGTCGGCCAGCTGGAACATCATGCGCACGCCGACAATGCCGCTCTCCAGTGAGATGCGCACGCGGGCAAGGCGCTTTGCCGGTTCGTAGGCGAGCAGCAGCGCCGCGATGAAGGCCATGATGCCGCCCGGTGTCTGGCCGCCCTCCAGCACCAGAAGGCCGCTGACCAGCACGGCGCCCGCGATTGCCAGCCCGGCGAGCGTCTCCATCACCGGACTGGTGATCGCTTCCAGCGAAGCGATGTTGTTGGCCCTGTCCTCGACGTCCGACACGGCCTTGAACATGCGCTTGCGCATCATGCCTTCGAGGTTGAAGGATTTGACCACGCGCACGCCGATTGCGGTTTCCTGCATCACCTGCACGATCTGACCGACCGAGCGGAACTCCATTGCGGCGAACTTGCGAACACGCTTCAGGATGCGGTTGACCCCGTAGATAGCCAAGGGGCCGACGATGAAGCAAATCAGGGACAGCGACGGCTCCTGCACGATCATGACCAGCACCAGGGCAATCAAGGTCACCAGATCCCGCACATAGGAGGTGACGATGAGGTCGAGCACGTTGCGCGCCGCCTGGGCATTGTTGGTCATGCGGGTGATCAGGTCGGATGACGAGGTCGAATGATAGAACTCGATGCCTTGCGCCAGGACGCGATCGTAGATCTTGCGCTGCCGCTCGGCGATGATGGCGTTGCCAACCCGGCTCATGCAGTAGGCC
>NZ_RZQG01000706.1:0-3194 GCF_003998635.1 Mesorhizobium sp. M7D.F.Ca.US.004.03.1.1 | reverse complement strand
GTGCCGAAGAGTGCGCCGGGATTCGGGTCAGGCCGAGCCGAGAATGGGAGCCTCCGAGAACCGGAACGGAGCGTACTTTCGTACGTGAATACCGGAAGCGCAGGAGGCTACCTTTCGCAGACCGGCATCACCCGAATAGCGGCGTACTCGCTAGATAGCGAGCAGCAGATGCTCCGGATCGCCAAGCAGCAGCTTGGTGACAACGCCGAGGCCGGCGCGCAGTTCCCCCTCGGTGGTCGAGCCCAGCGAGATGCGCACCGCCGGATGCCAGGGCGCATCCGAGATGCGGAAGGAGGTGCCGGGTGCGATCGCCACGCCTTGCAGGCGAGCCTGGGCGACAAAGCTCTCCTCGGCGCGGTCGGCCGGCAGTTGCAGCCAGACATGCAGCCCGTCGCGCTTGGCGCGATAGTCGACCCCCGCCAGCACTTGCGCCGCAATATCCTGCCGGCGCCGCAATGCCGCGCGCTGCCAATGGACAAGCTCCATCGCCGTGCCGTCGGTCACCCATTTGGTGGCGATCTCCGCCACCAGCGGCGTCGCCATCCAGTTCGAGACCAGATGCCGGTTGGCGACGGCGGCGACATAACGGTCAGGCGCGGCGAGATAGCCGATGCGCAGTCCGGGCACGGTGATCTTGGTGAAGGAGGTGACGTAGAGCGTGCGCTCTGGCGCGAAGGCAGCAACCGGCGGCGGCCGGTCTTCGACCAGGGGACCCAGCACATCGTTCTCGATGATGGCGATGTCGTGCTTGCGCGCCACAGCCGCGATTTGCTCGCGCCGCGCCGCATCCATCAGCGTCGCCGTCGGGTTGATCACCGAGGGCTGCACGAACACGGCGCGGATGTCGGAAAGCCGGCACGCCTCGTCCAGCGCCTCCGGGATCAGGCCGTTGTCGTCGATCGGCAGCCCCTCCAGGTTGAAGCCGAGATAGCGGGCCAGCGGCACCAGCGTGTGATGGCCGATCGCCTCGGTGGCGACCGTCGAGCCAGGCGGCGCCACACTCATCAGCGCCACGGTCATGCCGGCGGTGGCGCCGTTGGTCAGGCTGATGTTCTGCGCGGAGGTGTCGAGCCCGCACAGTTTCAGCCATTCGACCGCCACCGCGCGGTGGCGCGGAAACACCATGTTGGGCCGGAACGAAAGGGCTGAACTCGACGGCAGGTTCTCGGCCAGCCAGCCCAGCGCCTGCTTCAGCCGCTCCAGATGCATCGGCTCGCAGACCGGTTTCAGGATCGAGAGATCGATAACTTCGCCCAGCCGCTCCGGCAGGTATGGCGGTTCCGGCTCGCGGCGCTGCGTCTGGACGAAGCTGCCGCGGCCGATCTCGCCCGAAATCAGGCCGCGCCGGATCAGTTCCTCATAGGCGCGGCTGACCGTCTGCACCGAAAGCTTGAGGTCGTCAGCCAGCCGGCGATGGGTCGGCAGTCGTGCGCCATTGGCAAGGCGCCCGTCATGGATGGCGCGCGCGAACTGGTCGGCCAGCGATTGATAGGCTGGCCGCCGGATGAGCGCGGGATCAGGTTGCCACAATGTCATGACTTATTAGAGATCGAAATCAGTGCAATTGACAATCGAAATAATGCGCCGTCATGGTGCGGTGGACGAAAAAGTGGACGCCGATGAACGCTGCGAAACTCGACCCGATCGACCTGAAAATCCTCGACGCCATCCAGCGCGACGGACGCATCACCAAGCTGGCGCTGGCCGAGCAGGTCGGCCTGTCGCCGACGCCGTGCTGGATGCGGCTGCGCAAACTGGAAAAAGCCGGGATCGTGTCTGGCTACCACGCCAGGATCGCCATGCGCGTCGTCGCACCCGTCGCCACCGTGCTGATGGAGGTGACGCTGGCCAACCACCGCCAGGCCGATTTCGATCGCTTCGAGCGCGTCATCCGCGACATTCCCGAGATCGTCGCCTGCTGGTCGGTGGGCGGCGGCGTCGACTATGTGCTGAAGGTGATGGCGCGCGACATCGACGCCTACCAACGGCTGGTCGATGGCTTGCTCGACCGCGAAATCGGCATCGATCGCTACTTCACCTACATCGTCATCAAGACAGTGAAGGACGAGATCGCGCTGCCGATAGCCGACCTGCTGCCGGCGTCGCCGTAGGATTGGAGAGATCCTCTCGCCGGACGGCACAATAGAGAGAGTCTCTCTACTTCAAGGCATCCAAACAGCCTCTCTGTCTGCATCGGGCGGATAGTCTTCCCGCATCAGTCCGAACCGGGAGGCATCGACCATGTCCGCGCATTTCGCCCGCTCGCATCGCCATGAAGCGCTCGACGGCCTCGCCGACCGCCGGCTGTTGCGCGAACTCGCCTATGTCGACGGCCACTGGACGGCGAGCGAGGCTGCCGAAAGTTTCGAGGTCACCGATCCGGCCACCGGCACCACTGTCGCTTTCGTCGCCGCGCTCGATGGCCGGCAGACGACAAACGCGATCGATGCCGCGGCGCGCGCCTTTCCGGCCTGGCGGGCGCTATTGCCGCAGGAGCGCTCGAAAATCCTGCGAAAATGGTTCGAGCTGATCATCGCTGCAAAGCAAGACCTCGCTCTGCTGATGACGCTGGAACAGGGCAAGCCGCTGCAGGAGTCGCTGGGCGAGATCGACTATGCCGCTTCCTTCGTCGAATGGTATGCGGAAGAAGCAAAACGCCTGAATGCCGAGAGCGTCACCAGCCATCTGCCGAACGCGGAAATGATGGTGCGGCGCGAGCCGCTCGGTGTCGTCGGTGTCGTCACGCCGTGGAATTTTCCGTTGGCGATGCTGACCCGCAAGGCGGCAGCCGCCCTTGCCGCCGGCTGCACCATTGTTGCGCATCCCTCCTCGGAGACGCCGCTGTCGGCGCTGGCGCTGGCCGAACTCGGCGAACGCGCCGGCCTGCCCGCCGGCGTCTTCAACATCATCACCGGCAAGGCTTCGACCATCGTCGGCCGGATGTGCGAAGATCCGCGCGTCCGCGCCATGAGTTTTACCGGCTCGACCGAGATCGGCCGGCTGATCGCCGCGCAAAGTGCGCCGACGATGAAGCGGCTGGTGATGGAGCTTGGCGGCCATGCGCCGCTGATCGTCTTTGCCGATGCCGATCTCGACAAAGCGGTGAGCATCGCCATCGACGCCAAATTCGCCACCTCGGGCCAGGACTGCCTCGCCGCCAACCGTATCTATGTCCAGCGTCCAATCTACGAGCG
>NZ_RZQG01000705.1:0-3195 GCF_003998635.1 Mesorhizobium sp. M7D.F.Ca.US.004.03.1.1 | reverse complement strand
CTGGTAAAGAAGCCGAAAAGGCGTTAGGTAAAATTTTTACAAAGACTGCGGCTGTTCGCTTTTATTCGCGAATGCTTCAACGCTGCCCAAGGCGATCAAACGCATTTCATGTCGATGGGCCGGAATTACAGATTTCGATGGAAAAATACTTCGGCTTCCCGGCTGCGCTATCAGGCAGCCGAAAGCACGATTTCTTCCGGCGTCGCGTGGATCGATATCGTCATGTCGGCTTCGCGCGCCAGAAGCAGCGTGTAATAGGGCTGCACGGAATGCGCGTCGATCGGCTCCTCCGGCTTGTGGCCGGAATGCAGTTCGAGGAATTTCGGCGGCACACGCAGCATCGGGCCAGCCGCCGCAAGCGCGAAACGCGGCTCGGTCTCGAGGTTTTCCAGCGTTACCGAAAGCTTGCCGCCGAGCGGAATGGCGGCGTTGGCGACGAGGATCAGGTTGAGCAGCAGCTTGACCTTGTTCTTGGGCAGCAGTGCGCGGGTCCCGTTCCAGGTCAGTTCCGGCTTTTCGTTCTTGAGGAAGGCGATTGCGACCGCTTCGGCATCGCCGGTATCGATCAGCATGCCGGCCGAGCCGGCGGCGCCGAAGGCGATGCGGGCGAACTGCAGGCGGGCCGAAGCATTGCGGGCGCTCTGACGGATCAGCTTCATGGCGTCTTCGTCAGCGCCGCCTTCATCGAGCAGCTCAAGCCCATTGTTGATCGCGCCGACCGGCGAGATGATGTCGTGGCAGACCCGGCTGCACAATAGCGCTGCCAGATCGGGTGCGGAAAGGGTGAACAGATCGGCCATCGGCGAAAATCCCTGCAAAATCTAATAACCCACGGCCGAGCGATCGATCGTCGCCTGCCCACACGAATCACGCACTCTCTCCTCGGGCTTTCTGAATACACAGCACCCGTGCGTGCAGCAACAAATCCAAAATTGTGGATGTGGCAAATGGCGTGTTCACGCAGGCCGCCGACCCACTTAAGCGACCCCAAAACAGCCTTCGAACCGCCATGTTCATGTGGGAGCTTAATGGTTGAAAAAGGATTACGGCATAGTTTGCCCGTAACAGTTACCCTTAACGGCCGGCTAAAAGAGCCGTACGGGGTGCGAGGCGTCGGCGAAGGTGCTCCCTGACGGAGATTGGAAGCATGTTTTCCCGATACTACGACCGGAGCTTTCTCCGTGTCTTCTCAATGGCGGTCACGCTCCTGGGCGTTCTCGTCTTCTCGACTTCAGCCCTGCGGGCCCAGGAATATACCGCTCAGGAGATTGTCGATTCCGGGCACAAGTTCTTCGGTGCGACATCGGGCGGGCTCGCCACGGTCGTCGAGAAGATTTTTGCTTCCTACGGCCTGCCCAACGGCTATCTGCTGGGGGAAGAGGGCTCGGGCGCGCTGATCGGCGGCCTGACCTATGGTGAAGGCACGCTCTACACCAAGAATGCCGGCGATCACAAAGTGTTCTGGCAAGGCCCGTCACTCGGCTGGGATTTTGGCGGCGAGGGGTCACGGGTGATGATGCTGGTCTACAATCTCGACGATGTGGGCAGCCTCTACAACCGCTATGGCGGCGTCGCCGGTTCGGCCTATGTGGTGGCTGGTGTCGGCTTCAACGTGCTGAAGAACAACAACGTGATTTTGGTGCCGATCCGCACCGGTGTCGGTGCCCGGCTTGGCGTCAATCTCGGCTATCTGAAGCTTACCGAGCGCGCCACCTGGAATCCGTTCTGAGCTGAAGATCTTTGGCTTATGCATGTCGTTCTCCCAAAACCGGGACCACTTTTGGGCGGCATGCATTAAACCCGTCCCGTTACGGCAAACCCTTGCCG
This sequence comes from Mesorhizobium sp. M7D.F.Ca.US.004.03.1.1, assembly GCF_003998635.1. NCBI lineage: Bacteria > Pseudomonadati > Pseudomonadota > Alphaproteobacteria > Hyphomicrobiales > Phyllobacteriaceae > Mesorhizobium > Mesorhizobium sp. M7D.F.Ca.US.004.03.1.1. The sequence continues at coordinate 1,368 of NZ_RZQG01000705.1, read as the reverse complement.
CAACGCTGGATTTCCGCCATGTCAACGTGGCACAGTCAAAAGTGCTCGACGCGCTTTTGGTTTTTATCTTGTTGCATGTCGTTGTCCCAAAACCGGTTCCCACTTTTTGGGCGACATGCATTGGTTTGATGGTTGCCGTCCACAACGGGTAGTCACTTGGTCCAGTCGGTCCTGTTCTTCGTCCTCGGCTTTCTCTGCGCCGGTTTTCTGGCGCTTATGGTGGCTCCGGCCATATGGCGTCGCGCCGTCGCCCTGACGCGCAAACGTATCGAAGGCTCGATCCCTCTGACGCAAACCGAGATCCAGGCAGACAAGGACCGCATCCGCGCCGAGTACGCCATGTCGACGCGCCGCCTCGAAATCAGCGTCAAGGCGTTGCGCGAGAAGGCGGCCGAACAACTCGTCGAGATCAATCGCGGTCGCGAGGCCCTGAAGGGGCTGGCGGTCGAGCGCATGGACAAGAACCATGCGCTGACCGAACTCGGCGCCAAGAACGAAGCGTTGCATCAGCGCGAGGGCGAGTTGCAGCAGCTTTCGGAGCGACTCAAGGAGACCGAACGCAAGCTGGAAAAGCGCGCGCTCGAGCTGGAAAAGCTGGAGCACATGTATGACGACGCCAGTTTTTCCTCCAGCAGCCGGCAGATCGAGCTCGTGGCGCGCGAATCCGAAATGCAGAAACTCGCCAGTGACATTGCGCTGCTGCGCGGCCAGCGCAAGGAAGCGGACAGGCGCAGCCAGGAGATCGCGGCCGAAAGCAAGGCCGCGCGCGACGCCCTGAAAGCCGAGAAGAAAAGGACCGCCGAGCTCGACAAGAAGGTCGAACGGCTGCTGGCCACGCTTGCCGATCGCGAGGACAAGCTCGACCGCCGCGAAAAGGAACTGGCGCGCATGCGCGAAAAATCGAAAGCCGAAGATAGCGCACCGGCCTTGCGGCTGGTCGGCAAGGGCGGCGACGTTGCCAGGAGCGATGACCTCGACAAGGCGATCGCCAAGCTCGACAGCGACCGTGAGCGGCTCGAGGCGAGGCTGACGGCGCTGGCGCGCGAGAACAAGCGGCTGAAGGCGGATCTCACCGCGCTGGCCGCGTCCAATCCCACGGACGGCAGCTCCGCCCTGCGCGAGCAGATGAACGAACTGGCGGCGGAGGTCGTCCATCTGACGGCCAAGCTTGAGGGGCCTGGTTCGCCGATCGCCAAGGCGCTGGCGGCACCTTCGGATGCACGCTCCGGCAACCGCAGTCTTGCCGACCGCGTGCGGGATTTACAGAAGGCTGACGCAACAAGCTGAAATCAGCTCTCTTTTGCCGAAAAATGATGCAGCGCGATGGCTGAGGCGGCTGCGACGTTCAGGCTGTCGAAACCTTCCGAC
>NZ_RZQG01000704.1:0-3211 GCF_003998635.1 Mesorhizobium sp. M7D.F.Ca.US.004.03.1.1 | reverse complement strand
GTTCGGGCTGCCGCATCGGCTTGCCGAATTCGGTGATGTCGGCGCCGGCGACAAAAGTCCGGCCGGCGCAAGCAATGACGATGGCCGCGACCGACGCATCGTCCCGCAGCTCAACCAGCGCCTGCATCAGCGGTTCGCGGACATGAAAGCTCAACGCGTTGACCGGCGGATTGTCGATGGTGACGACGGCGACATCGCCGTTGCGGTGGATCCCGAGGAAATCGGACACGCAAACCTCCCAGCACTATTCAGCGGCCGTGGCCGCGCGAACGGGATTTACAGCGCCATGACGTCGAAGGGAACCGGATGTCGGCCTGGCACAATGATTACAGGCCTTGAAAGTGCCTGGGACGACGAAGGCGCAGATTACCGCAGCGCCTTCTGCCCGCCCGCCGCCGTGATCACCCCGACAATGATCAGCCCCGTCAGCAGCAATCGCACCCCGGCACTCACCCCAAACGTGTTGAGCATGGTCAAAAGCAGCACCAGGAACAGCGCCGCGCCCCAGACGCCGGGCACATTGGCCTTGCCGCCGGCGACCGACGTGCCGCCGATGACGACGACAGCGATCGAGGCCAGCAAATATTCATTGCCGATATCGACATTGGCGCCGCGAAAATAGCCGGCGAGCAGCGCGCCGTCGATGCCGCCAAGCGCGCCCGACAGCGTGTAGGTGAGGAAGCGGATGCGGCCGACATTGACGCCGGCCAGCCACGCGGCGCGGATGTTCTGGCCGATCGCCAGCACCGAGCGGCCATAGATCATGCGCTGCAGGGCGATGGCGGCACCGATGGTGAACAGCACGGTGAGGATCGCCAGCACCGGAATGCCCAGCACCTGCCAGTTGGCGAAATCGGCGAAGCCCGGCGGCGGCTTGATCTGCAGCCCGCGGCCATAGCTGATGTCGATCGACTGGATGATGAAGCTGGCCGACAAGGTGGCGATGATCGGCGGAATGCGCAATGCCCAGATCAGCAGGTAGTTGACGGCGCCGACCGCAGCGCCGCAGGCAAGCGCCGCCAGCAGCCCAAGCGCGATCATGGAATCGTTGCCGTCCATCACCTTCATGGCGACCGCGCTGGCGAGGCCGATATTGGCCGGCAGCGACAGGTCGACATTGCCCGGTCCGAGCGTGATGACGAACATCTGGCCGACACCGACGATGACCGTGAACACCGCCAGCGACAAGGCGGCGGTCACCATGCCGCCGGCGCCATAACCGCCGGTGAAGGCGATCGTCGCCAGCCACACCAGAAGCGCACCAAGGAACGACCAGATCCAGGGTTTCGTCAGCAGCGATTTCACCGATGTCATCGCTCACCTCTCCCTACGGCTGATCAGCACCCGCGCCGCCAGCACGATGATCAAGATGGCGCCGTTGGCTGCGACCTGCCAGTCGGGTGGAATGTGCATGAAGGTGAGCAGCGGCGAGGCGGCCAGCGCCAGCGTCAGCGCGCCGATCACCGCGCCGATCGGCGACACCCGGCCGCCGACGAACTCACCGCCGCCAAGGATGACGCCGGCGATCGCCAGCAGCGTGTAGCCATTGCCGATATTGGCATCGGCCGAAGTGGTGATGCCGATCAGCGCCATACCGGACAGCACGCCAAACAGGCCGGCGAGCGCGAACAGCACGATCTTGGTCTTGAGCAGCGACCAGCCGGCGCGGCCGAGTGCTGCCGGATTGCCGCCCGAGCCGCGCAGGATCACGCCGTAGGAAGTGCGCATCAGGCCGAAATGAACGATGAGGCCGATGAGCAGCGCGGCAATGATCGGGAACGGCACGAAAGGCGGCTTGAACGCCATCAGCCCAAGCAGCCAGTCCGGCGCCTTGCCGCCCGGTTTGGGCAAAACGAGAATCGCGAGGCCCTGCCAGACGAAACTCATGCCCAGCGTCACCACGATGGAAGGCAGGTTGCGCAGATGGATCAGCGCGCCGAGCAGCGCATAGATGCCGATCGACCCGAGCAGGATGACGACGCCGATGAGCGGCGCATCCTTCAGCCAGGTCGCGGTGACGCAGCCGACGAAGCCGACGAAAGTGCCTATCGACAGGTCGAGCTCGTTGCCTGATATGACGAACATCTGCGCGATCGTCGCTAGGGCGATCGGGATCGCCAGGTTGAGCATCAGGCTGAAGCCGAAATAGCTGATGGCGCGCGGGTTGAGCCAGGCGATGGCGAGCAGCACCAGCGCCAACGACAGCGCCGGCAGCAGCCCGCGCAACAGGCGGGCGCGGGCCAGTGCGCCACGCTCGGCGGAAGTCTTGGCAACGGTTTCGAGGCTGGCGGCCGTCATCTCAGGCCGCGTCGCCGAAAGAGGACTGGATGATCTTCTCTTCGGTCAACTCGTCGCGGCGCAGATTGGCGACGATGCGGCCGTTCTTGAAGACATAGATGTGGTCGCAATTGTCGAGCTCTTCGGTTTCCGTGGTGTACCAGAGGAAGGTGCGGCCGCGGGCAGCCTCTTCGCGCACGAGGTCGTAGACCTCCAGCTTGGTGCCGATATCAACGCCGCGCATCGGATCGTCCATCAGCACGATCTGTGCGTCCGAGCCGAGTGCGCGGGCAAACAGCGCCTTCTGCTGGTTGCCGCCCGACAGCGAAAAGATGTTGTTGTTCATGTCAGGCGTGCGGATGCCGATCTTCTTCTGCCAAAATGCAGCAAGCTCTGCCTCGCGCTGCGGCGAGATCAACAGCCCGTTGCGCAGGCGCGCCAGCGAGCGGATGCCGATATTCTGCGCGATCGACCATTGCGGAAAAATGCCGTCCGACTGACGGTCGCCGGCGACCAGCGCCACAGGCGCTGTCACCTCGATGCCGGTCCGGGCGCGCGATGCCGCAGCGAAGATCGCCAGCAGCAGGTCGGTCTGGCCATGTCCCGCCAGCCCGGCGAGGCCGATGATCTCACCGGCACAGGCGACGAGATCGGTGCCGTCCTTCTGCGCGGCAGGTCGCGCCCGAACCCGCAGCGGGCTGGCGCTGGGCTTGGCGGCAGCGATTTGCGCCGCGATCTTCTGGCGCGCTTCCGCTCCGCCCATCGCCGTCACCAGCCGGTCGCGGTCGAAGGCACTGGCAGCGTCAGCGACAACCACTTTGCCGTCGCGCATCACCACGATGCGGTCGGCGTTCCGTAGCACCTCGCCCAGCACATGCGAGATCAGGATGCAGCTTTTGCCGCCGGCAACGAAGCGGCGTACGAAGGCCAGCAG
>NZ_RZQG01000703.1:0-3211 GCF_003998635.1 Mesorhizobium sp. M7D.F.Ca.US.004.03.1.1 | reverse complement strand
GTGCTGGGCACCGGGCTGCGCTGGTTCGAATCGGTTCCCTTGCTGTTTGTCGCCACCTTCCTTGCCGGCGGTGCCATAGCCATCGGCAACGTCCTGCTGCCGGGCCTGGTGAAGCGTGATTTTGCCGACAGGGCCGCCGTCATGACCGGGCTCTACACCATGGCGCTCTGCGCCGGTTCGGCCGCCGCCGCGGGTTTCACACTGCCGATCGAGCATTTGGTCACGGGTTCATGGTCGGGAGCGCTCGCTGCCTGGGCGGTGCCGACGCTGGTCGTGCTGTTGATATGGATTCCGCAGGCGCTCGGCAGCCGACAGCAGGTCAGCCATCAAGGGTTTCGCGTCGTCGGGCTTTGGCGCGATCGCTTGGCGTGGCAGGTGACGCTGTTCATGGGGCTGCAGTCAGCGCTTGCCTATTGCATCTTCGGCTGGCTGGCGCCGATCCTGCGCGAGCGCGGTTTCGACGCGGCCACCGCCGGCGCCATGGTTTCGGTATCGGTGATGGCGCAGGTCATCACGTGCCTTGCCGTGCCGTCCTTTGCGATGCGGCTGAAAGACCAGCGCGGCATCAATGTGGCGCTCGTTGCCACAGCGGTGATTGCGCTGCTCGGCATTCTTTTCGCTCCGACCTCGACCGTGCTGTTCTGGGCGGTCCTGCAAGGCATCGGGCAGGGCGGCCTGATCGCGGCTGCCATGAGCCTGATCGTGCTGCGTTCGCCGGATTCGCATGTGGCGGCGCATCTTTCGGGCATGGCGCAAGGTGTGGGCTATGTTCTGGCGGCCTTCGGCCCGCTGCTGGTGGGGTTGATCCGTGGCTGGACCGGCAGTTTTTCGGCGTCGGCCCTCCTGTTTGTAGCGCTCGGGCTTGGCGCCGCCATCATGGGGTTCGGCGCCGGCCACGCGCTGCATGTGGGCGCACGGACCGTGCGCGCCGACGACCGATAACGCGTCACGCAATCCTGCACGAAATGTTGACTGCCGCGTTCAGGGAACGCCTTGCCGTATCGGCTTGGCCGGATATGTATCGCGCATCAATCGAACGGAGCGGGCGATGACGAAGCAGGACCTTCAGATCAAGACCAGGGATGGCGTTGCCAAAGCAGGGCTTTTCCGCTCGGCAAACGCATCTCCGGCCAAGGCTGGCGTCATTCTTTATCAGGATGCTTTCGGTCCGCGGCCGGCGCTCAGCAGCATGGCTGAGCGGCTGGCGAATGAAGGTTATGCGGTGCTGGTGCCCGACCTGTTCTACCGCAATGCGCCTTACGGGCCGTTCGACGCCAAGACCGCCTTCGTCGAGGAAAAGACCAAGGCGGCGCTGATGGCGCTGGTCACAGGCACCTCGCAGGATATGACTATCAGCGACAGCGGTGCATTCCTCGATGCACTTGCTGCCGAGGGCGTCACCGGACCGGTCGGCACCGTTGGTTACTGCATGGGTGGCGGCCGGGCACTGAATGCCGCCGCAACCTATCCCGACAGGATAGAGGCGGCCGCGAGCTTCCATGGCGGCAATCTGGCCAGCGACGCCGCCGACAGCCCGCATCGCAAGGCGGCCTCCATCAAGGCGCGTGTCTATGTCGGCACATCCGGCGTCGACAGAAGTTTCCCGCCGGAACAGTCCGCGCGACTGGCCGAGGCGCTGCGGGTTGCGGAAGTCGACCATGTCATCGAGAACTATGCCGGTATGGCGCATGGCTGGTGCGTACCCGATCATAGCGTTTTCAATGCCGCGGGTGCGGAACGCCACTGGAAGCGATTGACGACGCTGTTCGCCGAGACCCTGATCTAAGCCTTTCCGCGGCTGTTCTTGCCTGTTGGCTGCTCGTCCCGTTCGCGCTATCAGGCAGCACTAATGGCGCGGCCCCGGATTAGCGGGTCGAGCGGGAACGAATAGCCTGATGCAATCCTATGATGTCGTGATCATCGGCGCGGGTGCCGCCGGAATGATGTGCGCCGTGGAAGCGGCCAAGCGCGGCCGTTCGGTGCTGATCCTCGATCATGCGGCAATGCCCGGCGAAAAAATCCGCATCTCCGGCGGCGGCCGGTGCAATTTCACCAACATCCATGCCAGCCCGAAGAACTTTCTCTCGGACAATCCCCATTTCTGCATCTCGGCGCTCAGCCGCTATACGCAGCGCGATTTCATTGCGCTCGTCGAACGCCACCGCATCGCCTATCACGAAAAGACACTGGGGCAGCTGTTCTGCGATGGCTCCGCACGCCAGATCATCGACATGCTGATCTCGGAAATGCAGGACAGGGGCGTGGAGCTGGCACTGTCGACCAGGGTTGAGGATGTCCGCAAGACCGAGGAGGGGTTTGTGCTCATCCTCTCCACGGGCACGGTCACTTGCCAGTCCGTTGTCGTGGCCTGCGGCGGCAAGTCGATCCCCAAGATGGGGGCGACCGGCTTCGGCTATGAGCTTGCCGAACGGTTCGGCCTTGCCGTTGTCGAAACGCGGCCGGCGCTGGTGCCACTGACCTTCGATGCAAACACGCTCGAGCGCCTGGCGCCCCTGGCCGGCAACGCCGTGGACGCGGAAGTCGCCTGCGGCAAGACGCGGTTTTCCGAAGCGATGCTGTTCACGCATCGCGGTGTCAGCGGACCGTCCATCCTGCAGATCTCTTCCTATTGGCGCGAGGGGGATGAAATCCGCATTGCCATGCTGCCGGGAGTTGATGTGGCGGAAATCATTCGTATCGCCAAGCGCGGAAATGGACGGCAAGCGGTGCAGACCGTGCTGGCAAATCATCTCCCGAAGCGGCTGGCGCAGTCGATAGCCGAGCGAACCGGGATCGACGGCAACCTTGCCGATCTTTCCGATGCCCAGATCAAAACCGTCGCCGCTGCGGTCAATGACTGGCGCATCAAGCCTGCCGGTTCAGAGGGCTACCGCACCGCCGAAGTGACACTGGGCGGGGTCGACACCAACGGATTGGAGCAGAAAACGATGCAGGCGAAATCCGTGCCGGGCCTGTTCTTCATAGGCGAAGCCGTCGATGTCACGGGTTGGCTGGGTGGCTATAATTTCCAGTGGGCGTGGTCGTCGGGCTGGGTGGCGGGGCAGGCGGCTTAGGGTCGAAAGCGCCGATCCACGACCAGCTTCATAGTCTTACTTCTGCGCCTTCGCCCGAGTAACCGCCGGCGCTTTCTTCTTCTTTTTGGCCTGGTTGTAGTCGATCGCGGCACGGACGAGGTCTTTCAGGGCACGCT